>JASLCW010000242.1 GCA_030151765.1 Marmoricola sp. | reverse complement strand
CGAACCGGGAGAGGACGACACGTGACCGACCACCGCGAAACCGACCAGCCGCGGGATCCGCTCGGCGCGATCCGGCGTCGGCTCACTGAAGCCCGACTGCCGGTCGAGATCGGCGCGAGTCTCCGGCCGCTGCTACCGACCATCGCGCAACGGATCACGGCCGACATCGAAGGCAGCCTGGCGTCCCGTCGAGATCCCCCGGCCGGAGCAGTGTCGTCCTTGCTCTCCGATGCGGTCGGTCTGGCCACCCTCCACTTCGGCGAGATCGTGGTGGACCCGGCGGCCCTCAATCCAGCGATAGCGCGCGCCTTCAGATATCTCGGCAGCTCGGAGGCAGAGGCAGGGCGCGACCTCGAAGCGATGCGAGCCGAGTACCACTTGGCCGCTGGAGTCATATGGCGCACCTACCGCGAAGCCGTGGCGACCATCGACATGGACGCACGCGCGAGCTCGGTGCTCGCCGACGTACTCGTCGCCTACATCGACTATCTGCTGGCCGAGGCCTCGGCCGGCCATGCCACCAGCACCGCGGCACGCGGACCGGTGGCCCGGCGACGGCTCGCGCAGGCCCTCCTGACCCACGAGAGCGCCGGCCGGATCGAGCGCCTCGCGGCGAAAGCCTCCTGGCCGCTCCCGGAGAGGGTCGTCGTCGTGGTCATCGACCAGCCGCACACCCCGCAGGGTGTCCTCGGCCTCGTCCCGCACGGCTCACTCCTCCACCACCGCCCCAGCCAGCTGACCCTCATCGTGCCCTCGGCCCAGCCTTTCGTCGTCGACCCCGATAACCCGCCTGAGTGCAAGCGGCTCGCGCACAGCTGGCCGATTCCGCTGTGCCACACGGCCGATGCCTGGCGCTGGGCGCGCACCACGCTGCGCCTGGCCGACAACGGCGTCATCCACGACTCCCGTGTCGTCGCATGCACGGACCACAAGGCACTCCTCCTCGTCCACACGGACCCGGCCTTGATCACCCAGATCCGGAAGGAAGCGCTCGCGCCGCTCGACGATGTCAGCGACCACCATCGGCGCCAGCTCGAGCGCACCTTGCTGAGCTCGCTGCGTACGCATTCCAGCGCGCCACAACTCGCCCGCGAGCTCGGGGTCCACCAGCAGACTGTCCGGCATCGGCTCCGCGTTCTGCGCAATCTCTTCGGCGAACGTCTGAGTACGCCGACCGGCCGCCTCGAGCTCCAACTCGCGCTCGAGGCGGTCTTCAACGACACCCGGCATCCACCGGATGCAACCGTCGATGATGCTCCGCCGCACCGACGGCCTCCGCATTCGGCGCGCCCGAGGAACTGCTCGTTCGAGCGCGATCATGATCGCCAGCCAGGCCGACCGCGGTGCGAGGAATGACCGAATGCCCAACAAAGTTGTCATCCGGTTCATAACTTCTCTCCACACCGGCCAGCGCGCTCGTGGCGCTACTTGAGATGAGCATCCTCGCCATGGCTTGATCGATCGCGGAGTGGTGGACGATCCACATTCGCACATCGTTGCAGCTCCGTTATCCACAGGCACGGTCGAGACATGATTAGGAAAGATGGAGCGCGGAAACGATGGAGGAGAGAAGGACGACGAGTCCGAGCACGAATCGGACGACATGAGTGCGGAGGGGACCGTGATCGATGCACATGCCTGGAGGGAGATCGAACCACCGGGACAGGAAGCCCTGGTGCGCGACCTGGAGGCCGAGACCGCCCGGATCACCGATCAGATAACGACGCGGATCCAGACGGAGTTCGAGGCCTACGCCGGCCCCAGCACCGGCAAGCGGCACTGGTTGATCGGGATGGCCACCCGCGCCGCCTTCGGCCAATTCACCGATGCCCTGGGCGGCGGCCTCGCCAACTCGCGCAAGGTCGACGATCTCTTCGCGAAGATGGGCTACGGAGAGGCCTCGGACGGACACGAACTCGAACTGATCCTCGCCGCGCTCGACCGCGCTGCCGTGTTGATCTGGGACGAGGTCAGAGCACTCGCGGTTGCTCTCGACTCCTCGGCGGCGACGCTCAGCCACGCTGCCGACGTACTTCGGGACCAGATGGGTCAGCTTCGCGAGCAGGTCCGCACCGGCTATCGGGAGGGTCGGCGGGCCGAGGAAGCGGCATCCGTGCGGACCCGCACGCTCGACACCCTGCTCACCCGTCCCCAGAAGGATCTCGTCGACCTGGCCGGCCAGGCGGGGTGGAGCGTGCCCGATCGGCTCGTCGTCGTGACTGCGCTCCGCACCGAGCGCGCCGGCTCCTTCGCCCCGAAGATCGGCGACCACCTCAGCAACGAGGGCAATCCGCTGGTGATCGCCCTCGACGCGGCCTTGGCTCCCGATCTGATCGAGTATCTCGGGCAGGACGAGACCGTCACGCGCGCCGCCGCCAGTTGGCCGATGAGTCCTCGTGAGGCCTTCGACGCCTTCAAGTGGACCCGGCGACTCCTCGACCTGGCTCACCGCGGCGTCGTACCCGACGACAAGGTCCTCAACTGCGCCGACCATCGCACGCAGCTGTGGCTGCATTCCGAGCCGGCCCTGCGTCGCCAGCTCTGCCAGGAACTGCTGCCTCCGCTGTTGGCCGAGACACCCAACTCACGCGAGATCCTCTCCGAGACCTTGCTGGCCTGGCTGGAGACGCGAGACTCGGCTCCGGCGATCGCGGCACGGCTCGCGGTTCACCCGCAGACCATCCGCTACCGGTGGAAGCGGATCAACCAACTCTTCGGCAAGGCCCTGCACGATCCCGACATGATCGTTCAGCTCACCCTCCTGCTCACGGCGAGTGTGCCGATGTGGAAGGCCGGCGACCAGAGCGACTTCGACCGCTTCAACACCGAAAGCGGCGACTGAACCTGCAGTCGCCGCATACCGCTTATCGGCACTTGCTCACCGCCGACTGGGCGCCATTCTTGTGATGCACGTAGCAACTTCCTGCCCGACGTGACCGCAATCACCCAGCAATCCTTGCCTCTTTGCGAACGTGATGACTGAATTCATCACGCGGGGCGTCCTACCTATTCCATCTCGGGCAAGGCGCCGCACGAACAAACGGAGCTTCCAGAGCGAGGACAGCCCAAGAAGGCGGACCAGTGAGCGCACTCAAGAAGGCCCTTCCCGCGGCAGTCATGGGCGTTGGTCTCCTCGCGGCCGGCGCAACCTGGCTCGGCCGGAAGGCGACCGGCCATCACGGTGGCTCCGCCGCACTCGCCGTACTGCTGCTGTCGATTCCGATCGGGCTCATCGTGGCAACCACCTTGCCGCGCTGGCTGACCAACCGGGTCGGGCGCGGCCTCGGAGTGACCGTGACCGATGCCGGCGCCCTCGAACGCTGGCAGCAGATCCGCACGCTCGTGATCGACCCCTTCCACAGCCTCACCACCGGACATCTCGTCGTCACCGACGTCGAGCCGGTGGACCCCGATCACGACCGCAATCTGCGCTGGTTCGCCGGCGCGCTCGCCCACTCGTACGACGACCCGGTCGGCCGTGCCGTCGCCAAGCTCGCCGGGCAGGGACGACTCACCAATGTCGCCCAGGAGCCGGGCCTCGGCATCCGCGGGTCCGTCGACCGGCATCCCGTCCGCGTCGGACAACCACAGTGGATAGGACTCGCCGAGAACCCCAGCCCCCTCATCGGTACGACGGTCGCGGTGGATGTCGACCAGCGACCCCTGGGGCGCATCACGGTCGCCGACGAGGTCCGTCCGGACGCGGCGCGTCAGCTCGACCGGCTGCGCCGTACCGGCCTGACTCCGGCACTGGCCTCCCCGCGCAGCGCGGCCGAGACCGAGCGGCTGGCCGACCTCTCCTCGAGCCCGGCCTGGCACGCCGAAACCGATCCGCTGCAGTTCGCCCGGGAACTCGCTGTCGGTGACGGGCTCGTCGGACTGGTGCGCAGCGATCCCGCCGGTACCGCATCCTTGCTCGCGATCGACACCTCGGGAACCACTCCCGACGATTCGATCCGCCTGACGACTCCGGCGATCGACACCGTTGTGGATGCGGTGACCCTGGCGATCCGCTCCCACCGAGCGCGGCGCCGGGCCGTGCGCGTCGCCCTCGCGCTGTGGCTTCTGCCCCTCCCGTTCGCGGCCGTCGGCCTGGTCGCTCCCGTTCCCGCGCTTGCCGTCGCGGTCGCCACGTGGGCCGTGGTCGCACTCGCCTGCTCGTGGGACTTCGCCGGCATCAAGGAGAAGGCGGAGCCTGCCGACGACTGAGGCCGGATCAGCCCAGGTTGGCGAGCAGCAGGGCCTCGGCGACGAGCACCTTCTCGAACTCCGCCAGGTGCAGGCCCTCGTTGGCGCCGTGCGCACGAGTGTCGGGGTCCTCGACGCCGGTCACCAGGACACTCGCGTCGGGGAAGCTCTCCAGGAACTCGGCGATGAAGGGGATCGAGCCCCCGACACCCATGTCCACGGCGTCGGTGCCGTCCCAGGCCTCCTTGAACGCGGCACGAGCGGCGTCGTACGCCGGGCCGGTCGCGTCGATCGCGGTCGCCTCACCGGTGTCGACGACGGTCATCGACCACTCGGCACCCCACGGCACGACCTTCTCGAAGTGGGCGCGCAGGCATGCGACCGCGTTCTCCGTCGTGTCACCGGGGGCGACCCGCAGCGAGAACTTCGCGCGGGCACTGGAGGTGAGAGTGTTGCTGGCGCCGTCGACCTTGGGCGCGTCGATGCCGGTGATGGTCAGCGCCGGCTGCGTCCAGAGGCGCTCGACGATCGGCCCGTGACCGACCCACTCGACCGATCCGAGTGCGCCGGACTCGGCGCGCAGCCTCGCCTCGGGGTACTCCACCTCGGCTGCCGGGAAGGACTTCAGGCCCTCCACGATCAGCCCGCCGTCGGCGTCGTAGCAGCTGGAGATGACGCGACTCAAGGTCATCAGCGCGTCGGGGACGAGCCCGCCCCACATGCCCGAGTGCACCGCGTGCGAGAGCGTGCGCACCTCGAGGTCGACGCGAGCGAGGCCGCGCAGGCTCGTCGTCAGCGCCGGTACGCCGATGTCCCAGTTGCCACTGTCCGCGATGACGATGACGTCGGCGGCAAGTTCTTCCTTGTATGCATGCAGAAGATCGGTCAACGTGTCCGACCCGACCTCCTCCTCGCCCTCGACGAACATCACCAGGCTGACGGGGAGCTCGTCCCCGAAGACCCGCAGGGCGGCCAGGTGCGTGGCGATGCCGGCCTTGTCGTCGGCAGCACCACGACCGTAGAGGCGCTCACCGCGCTCGGTCGGCTCGAAGGGCGGGGTGTCCCAGTCGGCGTGATCGTTCTCCGGCTGCACGTCGTGGTGCGCATAGAGCAGCACGGTCGGCGCGCCCTCGGGGCCCGCCTTGTGCGCGATCACCGCCGGCGGACCGTCGTCGCCGTGGCGCACGATGCGCGCCGTCATGCCCTCGGCGGCGAAGAGTTCGCGGACCGCCTCGGCCGACCGCTCGACCTCGGCCTTGCGAGCCGGGTCGGCACTGACGGACTCGATGCGGACGAGGGCCTCGAGGTCGCGGCGCACGCCGGGAAGGATGTCGGCGACGCGGCTGCGGATCTGATCGGGGGTCATGACACCTAGCTAATCACCGGTCAGCGGCAGATACCCACTCAGGTCGGTCCGCTCCCCGCTTGCCCGCACCCGGATCTGCTCGACGGCTTCCGACCATGACAGCTCGCCCCTTGCCAGGGCCATCCAGGTCTCGGCATCCGTCTCGACGACCGCGGGCGGCGTACCCCGGGTGTGCCGTACCCCGGGGATCACCTGCACCGCGGCGTACGGCGGCACTCGTACTTCGACGGAGTTGCCGGGAGCACGCTCCTGGAGCAGCGCCAGATAGTGCTTCACGACCGCCTTGGTGTCATCCGCGCGGGCCGCCTCGGCGAGCGCTTCGGGAGTGAGCGGAACCAGCCGGCGCGGCATCAGTCGTCCTCTCCTTCGGGCTCCGGCGTGTCCGGGTAGGGCTGGATCAGCTCGTAGACCGAGTAGAGGACTCGCTCGGCGTCGTCACCCTGGGTGCGTTTGCGCCAGCGCTGCTTGAGCGCGGTCACGTCGGCCGAGTACTCGGCGAGTTCCTCCTGGGTGAACCTGAGCGAGCCGTTGGAGATGTACTTCTCGCGTCCCGGATCGTCGGGGGTCGTCGAGAGGTCGACGAGCAGGTGGCCCCAGGCCTGGGCGCTTCGGCGATAGACGACCATGGCCGCTTCACCGCCCGGCTGCGCGAGCATGTCCTCGCTGCGAAAGGAGATGCCGTCCTCGTCGGCCATCTTCCAGACCCGGTCGCGGCGGTCTCGGGCCTCCTCCGGCGCCTCGACGATGAGGCCGTACTTGGCCAGCTGGCGCAGGTGGAAGCTGGCCCGATTGGCCGGGATGTCGAGCCGCTGCGCGATATCGGCCGCGCGCAGCGGGCCTGCCGCGTGGAGCTCGGAGAGGATCCGGTTGCGGTGCGGATGAGCGATCGCACGCAGGATCCGCGGATCGTCGTACTGCGTCATGGCAGCAGCCTAGCGAAATTCCGCAAGAACTATTGCGCAACATAACTTGCGCAAGTTATGTTGCGGAACATGACCAGGTTCCGCAGCCTTGCCCGCAACCACGACTTCACCGTCCTCTGGGTGGGCCAGACGATCAGCGAGCTGGGCAGCCGGATGAGCGCCTTCGTCTTCCCGATCCTCGCGCTGCAGCTCTCCGGATCGACCCTCGTCGCCTCGATCGCCGAGGCGGCGTACCTGGTCGGCGTGGCCGCGGCGCTCCTCCCCGCGGGCGTCCTCGCCGATCGACTGCACCGGGCCCGGTTGATGCGCATCGCCAGTGGCAGCGGCGTCCTGCTGTACGGGTCTCTGGTCGTCGCGGGGCTGCTCGGGCAGCTGACCGTCCCGCACCTGATCGTCGTCGGCCTGTTGACCGGAGCCGGCTCCGGGATCTTCTCCCCTGCCGAGATGTCGGCGGTCAAGGATGTGGTGGCGACCGACGAGCTCCCGACCGCGTTGAGCCAGAACCAGGCGCGACAACATCTGGCCAGCCTGCTCGGCGGGCCGGTCGGCGGCGCGCTGTACGGGATCACCCGCTGGTTCCCCTTCCTCGCGGACACCATCACGTACGCCGTCTCCTTCGTCCTGCTCGGCCGGCTCCGCACCGACCTGTCACCGGACCCGCAGGCGCGGCATTCCGACGTACGACGCGACCTCGCCGAGGGCATCCGCTACATCGCTCGCCACCCCTTCCTGCGCGTGATCCTGGTGTGGTCGGCCTGGGTGAACCTGACGATCAACGCGATCTTCTTCGTCAGCCTCATGCGCCTGGTGCACGGCGGCTTCAGCCCGGGTCAGATCGGCGTGGCCGAGGCCGCCGCCTCGGGCTTCGGCATCCTCGGCGCGATCCTGGCGCCGGCGATCATCGACCGCTTCCCCACCGGACGACTCACCGTCGTGATCGCGTGGAGCTGGTTGCCCTTCCTGGTTCCGCTCGCCCTCTGGAATCACCCGGCGGTGATGGCCGCCGCCCTCGGTGCCGGTCTTCTGCTCAATCCCGCCGGCAATGCCGGGATCGGCGCCTACCGGGTCGCGACCACACCGGACGAGCTGCAGGGCCGGGTCACCTCGACGATGCAGTTCACGTCGTGGTCGACGATGCCGCTGGCGCCGGTCGTCGGCGGCGTACTCCTGACCACCCTCGGCGGCCCCGGCGCGATCTCCGCCCTCGGCGCGGCGACGGCCGTCAGCTCGCTCTACCTGACGATGAGCCCCGCCGTACGGAGTGTTCCCCGGCCGTCCCATTGGGCGCCCCGGCCGGATAGTCCACGACGAAATCGGGCTATTCCGGAGCGTTTTACCCCGGAATCGTCATGGACTATCCCGAACAGGGGGTCAGGCGAAGGCCTTGCGGAGGGTGCCGGCCCAGGCGTCGCGGAGTTCCGACACGGGGATCTCGAACTGGTCGGGCACGCTGAGTGAGTCGCCGCCGGTGACACCCAGGGGGGTCAGGGGTACGCCGTGCTTCGCGGCCAGGTCGACCAGCTCCGAAGCGCGGTCGCCGGAGACCGTGACCAGCGCGCGAGCAGTGGACTCGGAGAAGAGGCCGAGGAAGGCGTCGCCACCGACTCGGACGACGGCGCCGATGTCCTGGCGCAGCGCGCTCTCCACGAGGGCCTGAGCCAGGCCGCCGTCGGACAGGTCGTGCGCCGAGGTCAGCAGGCCGACCCCCTCGACGAGCAGCGCACCGAGGGCCTGCTCGGCGGCCAGATCGACAACCGGCGGCCTGCCACCGAGGTGACCGTGCACGACGTGCGCCCACTCGGAGCCGGACAGTTCCTCGCGGGTCTCCCCGAGCAGGAAGAGCTGCTCGCCGGCCGCACCGAAGCCCGTCGGCGTACGGCGGGTGACGTCGTCGATCACACCGAGTACGGCGACCACCGGCGTCGGCAGGATGGCCGTGTCTCCGGTCTGGTTGTACAGCGAGACATTGCCGCCGGTGACGGGGATGCCGAGTTCGAGGCAGGCGTCCTTGAGACCGCGGCAGGCCTCGGCGAACTGCCACATGACGCCGGCATCCTCGGGCGAACCGAAGTTGAGGCAGTCACTGACCGCGAGCGGAGTGGCGCCACCGGTGGCAACATTGCGACAGGCCTCGACGAGGGCGAGCTGGGCGCCGGCGTACGGGTCGAGCTTGGCGAAGCGGCCGTTGCAGTCGGTCGCGACGGCGACGCCGAGGTTGGAGTCCTCGTCGACACGGACCATGCCGGAGTCCGACGGCTGCGCGAGCACCGTGTTGCCCTGCACATAGCGGTCGTACTGATCGGTGATCCACGACTTGTCGCAGAGGTTCGGGCTGGCAGCGAGCCGCAAGAGGGTCGCGCGGAGCTCGTCGCCGGTCGCCGGCCGCGGCAGCGCCTCGGCACCGTCGGCCTGGAGGTCATCGAGCCAGTCGGGCCGGATGAAGGGTCGCTGGTACGTCGGTCCGTCGTGCGCCACCGAGCGCGGGGGTACGTCGACCACGACATCGCCGTGCCAGGTGATCTCGAGCCGTCCGCCCTCGGTCACCTCGCCGATCACGACGGCCTCGACATCCCACTTCTCGCAGATCTTCATGAAGGCGTCGATGTCGCCGGGCTCGACGACGGCCATCATGCGTTCCTGCGACTCGCTCATCAGGATCTCTTCGGGCGAGAGCGTCGAGTCGCGCAGCGGCACCCGGTCGAGCTCGACCTTCATGCCACCGTCTCCGGCGCTGGCCAGCTCGGAGGTCGCACAGGACAGACCGGCACCACCGAGGTCCTGGATGCCCGCAACGACCTTGGCCGCGAAGAGCTCGAGGGTGCACTCGATGAGCAGCTTCTCCATGAAGGGATCGCCGACCTGGACACTGGGCCGCTTGGCGGGCCCGTCGGCGTCGAA
>JASLCW010000213.1 GCA_030151765.1 Marmoricola sp. | reverse complement strand
CGACGACCGCGGCAGCGGCGTGGTCCTGGGTGGAGAAGATGTTGCAGGTGGCCCAGCGGACGTCGGCACCGAGCGCGGTCAGCGTCTCGATGAGGACACCGGTCTGGATCGTCATGTGCAGCGAGCCGGCGATCCGCGCGCCCTTGAGCGGCTGCGAGTCGGCGTAGCGGCGACGCATCTCCATCAGGCCGGGCATCTCGTGCTCGGCGAGCGTCAGTTCCTTGCGGCCGAACTCGGCCAGCGAAAGGTCAGCAACCTTGTAGTCCATGAGTGATCCTCGAGGTTCGAGCGTCGTGATCATGCGGCGCATCTGCGCTATGCCGGGATCTCCCGCGCATGACGTGGCTCACCCTACAAGCGGCCTCCGAGCGCCGGGGAATCATCGGGAATCTCCTCGACTCTCCATGGCCTGCGTGCGGCCCGCCCGGAGCAGGACGGCACCCGCGACCGCGCACGCGAGCGCGACGGCCGCACCCGCGAGCACCGCATGGTGAAGCCCCTCGACGAATGCGACGGCGTCGGCGCCGTACGGTCCGGCAGCCGGGACGAAGGTGCCGAGCCAGGCGACGCCGACGGCCAGACCTGCCTGGCGGAAGGTGTCGTTCGCGCCGGCCGCGAGACCGCTCTGCTCGGGCGGCAGCGCGGCGAGGGCGAGAGCGCTGCCGGACGGGTTGAACAGTCCGGTGCCGACGCTGGCGAGCAGGAAGCCGGGCAGGATCGAGACCCAACCGGAGTCCGGGTGGGTGGTCCAGGCGAAGACGGCCATGCCGGCGGCGACGAGCAGCAGGCCGACAACTGCCAGCGCGGCGGGCGCGAACCGGACCATCAATCCAGCTGTCATCCCGGAGACCACGAAGACGAGTGCGGTGCCGGGCAGGTACGCCAGCCCGGTCTGCAGTGGACTCAACCCGACGACTCCCTGGAGGTACAGCGTGAGGTAGAGGAAGCCTGCGAAGAAGGACGCCGAGATGCCGAATACGAGCACCTGCGGTGCGCTGAAGGCAGGTCGGCGGAAGTGCACCAGCGGGAGCATCGGCGCCTGGGAGCGGTGCTCGATCACGATGAGCGCCACGAAGGCGACCGCGGCGCCGACCAGCGAGCCGGCCACCACGCCGCTGCCCCAGCCGTGTTCGTTTCCTCGCAGCAGGGCGAGCACGAGGAGGAAGAGGCCGACGACGAGGGCGATCTGACCGGGTACGTCGAGCCGGCGTGCCCGCGGGTCACGGCTCTCGCGGACCCGGCGGGCCAGGGCCAGGGTGAGCAGGCCGATCGGCACGTTGCACCAGAAGATCGCACGCCAGCCGATGGCGTCGGTCAGCACGCCACCGACGAACGGACCGACGGCGAAGGCAGCACCGATCGAGGCGCCGTAGACGCCAAGCGCCTTGGCACGGTCCTCGGCGGTCGGGGTCACCTCGGAGATCAGCGCGAGGGCGGTGGCGAACAGCACCGCCGCGCCGATGCCCTGGACAGCACGGGCCAGGACGAGCGTGGCGATGCCCGGCGAGAGGGCGCACGCGGCCGAGGCAAGGGTGAACAGCGCCATGCCGCCGAGGAACACCTGCTTGCGGCCGAAGCGGTCGGCGATCGCGCCGGCGGACAGCACGACCGCGGCCAGCGGCAGGGTGTAGGCGTCGACGACCCACTGCAGTCCGGACAGGCCCGCGCCGAGCCCGGCGGCGATGTCGTCGAGAGCGGTGTTGACCACGCTGACGTCCAGCATCAGCATCACGGTCGCCACACAGGCGACGGCGATGCTGACCTTCCGGTCAGGGGCGGCCCGGGGGGCGGCCAGTGGAGTCGCAGATGTCGCGGATGTCGTCGTCATGGGCCACATGCTGGCCGTCGCAGCGGTACGCCGACCATCCCAAGCGAGCGGGTTCTCGGCAGCCCAGATCCTCAGGCGGTGGGGGCTTCCCAGAGATCTGGGAAGCCCCCACCCCTGTGCCCGTCAAGCAGTCTTGTCGCCGCCGAAGGGCAGGAGCCGTACGACGAACACGACCACCGAACCCACGACCAGTCCGATCACCGCCGAGATGCCGGTGTTGGCGAGCCAGGCGAAGCTGGCGCCGAGGAACCCGTGGACGGCGTGCTTGATGTCGTGCTCGATGCCATGGACCCAGTCGTAGGGCGCGTCCCACCAGCCCGCCTCGTGCACGTTGACCAGCAGGATGTGGCCGCCGACCCAGAGCATCGCGACGGTCCCGACGATCGAGATGATCGCCAGCAGTCGCGGCATGAAGGCGACCAGACCACGACCGACAGCCTGGACGGCCGACGAGGACCGCTGCGCCAGGGAGAGCCCGACGTCGTCCATCTTCACGATCAGGGCGACCACGCCATAGACCGCGATGGTGATCACGAAGGCCACGACCAGCAGCGTGGCCAGTTTGGTCCAGAAGGTCTCGTCGTCGACCGATGCGAGCGCGATGACCATGATCTCGGCGGACAGGATGAGATCGGTGCGGATCGCGCCGGCGACCAGGTCCTTCTCGGCTTCCGGGCTCACCTCAGCGACAGGCGCGTCGTGGTCGTCGTGACCGCTCGCCAGGTGCCAGACCTTGTGGGCGCCCTCGTAGGCGAGGAAGGTGCCGCCCAGCATCAGGATGATCGGGAGCAGCCCGGGCAGGAACTCGCTGAGCAGCAACGCCGCCGGGAGGATGATCAACAGCTTGTTGCGGATCGATCCGATCGCGATCTTCTTGACGATCGGGAGCTCTCGCGCTGCGGCAACACCTTGGACGTACTGCGGCGTCACGGCGGTGTCGTCGATGACGACACCGGCGGCCTTCGCGGTCGCCTTCCCCGCAGCAGCGCTCACGTCGTCCATCGACGCGGCAGCCATCTTGGCGATCGCCGCGACGTCATCGAGCAGGCCGAACAGCCCGGCGCTCACGAACGGACTCCGGCGACGGGGCTGACGAACATGTGCCGAAGGCTACCGGCCACTCATCACCAGGCTGTCGTCCGCAGCCTCCTGCTCGCGAACCACAGCGGTGAGCTGCACGGCTTCGCGCACCCTGCGCTGGGCGAGGTCGAACGGGTCGACGATGCGCTCCAACACCCGTCGTACCGGCCGGACGGCCAGTCCGAGCGCGATGGCGACGCCGAGGCCCACGGCCGCCACGAGCCCGAGCCACTGCCGGTCGTGGGCCCAGGTCACGAATCCGACGTACTCCAACTCCTTCACGGCGAAGCCGTGGAACAGATAGACGACCATCGTGGCCGAGCCCATGGCAGTGAACCAACCGGTGATCCGCGGAACCAGCGCGAGCCACGCGAAGGCGCCGGCGGCACCGACGCCCAGGACCAGCAAGCGGGTCAGGACGGCGGTCGGTGTCGGGTCGCCGATCATCTCGTACGGTCGGTAGTAGAGGTAGGAGCGGTCAGCCCATTCGGCAAGCGAGACGGCGAGAACCCCGATCGCCGCGAAACTCGCCACACCCAGCAGCGCCGGAACGCGGCCACGCAACCACTCCATCCGCTCCGGGGTCGCCTTGAGGCCGAGCACGAAGAACGGCAGGAAACCGAGGATCCGCGGCAGGTCGAACAGACTCATCCACTCCCCTGTCACAAAGCCGCTGGCGACGCTGACACCGACCGCCACGACCAGACCACCCCACATCGGCCGGAAGATCGGGGTGAGGAGTCGCCAGGCGACCATCGCGAGCAGGTACCACAACGGGAAGTGCGGGTCGGCCCACATGTCCTCCAGGCGTTCACCGCCCACGTGGATCCGGAACCAGCCGAGAGCTCCTTCGAAGACGAGGTAGGGAACGAGCAGCGTGGTCACCAGCTGCCACAGCCGCGCCGAGGTGAAGCGGAACCCGCGGGAGAGGTAACCGGACACGAACACGAACGCCGGCATGTGCCACAGGTAGACGAAGTCGTAGAGCCGCCCGCCCGGACCGTCGACCGGTAGCAGCGCAAGAAGGTGACCGACCACGACGAGGGTCACCAGACCCATCTTCGCGTTGTCGAGCCACGGGTCCCGAGTCGGAGCTGGTGAGGGCATCACTCCTTGGTACCCGAACCGCCTGCGTCGAAACAAACCACCCGTGTGGCTCAGAGGAACCTCTCAGCCTCGATCCGTGGATCAAGGCTCAGTCGTCGACCATGCCCAGACGCAGGTACTCCGCGGCGTACGTCCCGCTCAGCAGCAGGGAGGCGTACCGCGCCACCTCCCCCGGCGCCTCCGAGGCCACGTGCTCGACGCGTACGTCGTGCCGGGCGGCGACTTCCTGCAGCCTGATCCGCTGGTCGTGGACGACCGGGTCGTCCGCGCCGTCATCGAGCACGACGAGCACGGGTCGCCGATCACCGGTGCCGTCCGCGACCGGGTCGGCGAACACATTGCGGGGTCGGGCAGCCTCCAGCACGGGAAGCAGATGCTCGGCGTCGCCGGCGATCGCAGTGCGCCCCGACGTCCGTCGCACGGACTCGGCGATCCGGCGCGCGGCGCGGGCTGCGAGCACCGAGCCGCCCCACACGAGCGGGGCGGCGTCGGCGAGCGAGATCGCCAGCATCTTGGCGGGATTGATCGAGATGTCGCGGTGCGGCGAGCACGAGATCGCCACCGCGTCGAGGGCCTCGGCGACGGCCTCGGGATCTGCGCTCGGGCCGAGGCTGACCTGGTCGAGGAAGGACAGCATCGCGACCGCCGTGGCCAGTTGGTCGCCCGTGCTGGTGGGCAGCAGCGT
>JASLCW010000151.1 GCA_030151765.1 Marmoricola sp. | reverse complement strand
CTCGTGGCACCACCGCACCGGGCAGGCGCACGGCATCACCCACTCGGCGCTGCGCAAGGAGTGCGGCGGACCTGCCGCCGCGGTGGCCAACGCCGATCAGTTGCGCAAGCGGATCGACCGGATCCGCGAATGGTCGGTCCGCAAGACCTCCTGAGCGATCAGCCCTCGAACTTCCGGACGCCGGGCCCGGGCCGGGTGGCGACCTGACGCGGGTCATCGACGTGGTGGCCGGCGGCGCAGTGGACCTCGACGTGCACTGGCTCCGCGCACTCGCGGTGCACGAACACCGTGGGCGGCCCGGCGGGGTCGGCGAAGTGGCGATCGCCCCAGGCGGTGATGGCGAGCAGGACCGTCTGGAGCTCCAGGCCCATCTCGGTCAGCCGGTACTCGTGACGGGTGCGGGTGCCGGGCTCGCGGTAGGGCTCCCTGCGCAGGATGCCCTGCTCGACGAGCGTGGCGAGCCGGTCCGTGAGCACCTGGCGGGGGATGCCGGCGTGGCGACGGATGTCGTCGAAGCGGCGTACGCCGAGGAAGACCTCCCACAGCACGACGACCGTCCATCGCTCGCCCAGGATCGCCATCGCCCGGCCGAGGGTGCAGTTGTCGACCGACCACGCGAGTGCCGCAGGACTGTCCACGCGGCCAGCATAGAGCGAGCCAGGTCTCATTGACAGACCCAGCCTCGTCCGGCAACGATGGCGGCATGACTGAGTCCGCGAAAAAGACCCAGGCCGACGGGCAGGCCGCAGCGCTCGATCTGATGGCCCTCGACGGGTTCGAGCAGCTGTGCGCGATCCGTGATGGGCTGCTCCCGGCGGCGCCGATCGCCGAGACGCTGGGTTTTGCCGGCATGGACGTGCCCGAGCGCGGCACCGCGATCTTCGAGCTCGACCCCGAGCTGCGTCACTACAACCCGATCGGCAGCGTGCACGGCGGCGTCTTCGCCACCCTGCTCGACTCCGCCTGTGGCTGCGCGGTGCACTCCACCCTCGCCGTCGGCGAGGGCTACACCTCGCTCGACCTGACCGTGAAGTTCCTCAAGGCGGTCACGGTCGACTCCGGCCGGCTGCGCGCCATCGGGACGGTGCTGCAGCGCGGCCGGCGTACTGCTCTCGCCGAGGCCAAGCTGTACGACGGCCGTGACCGGCTGGTCGCCTACGCGTCCAGCACCTGCATGATCTTCAGCTGACCCGGCACGAAGTAGCGCCGAAAACGCGCCCACCCGGCTCGAACTGGCGCCCGAAACGTGCCGACCCGGCTCGAAATGACGAGTCATGTGTCATTTCGAGCCGGGTCGACGCGATCGCCGAGTCAGTTTGTGCCGGGTCGGCGTGAATTTTCAGCCAGTTCGAGCCGGGTCGGTCAGGCGAGGTCCCCGAGTGCCTCGGCTTCGGCCTCCTCGGGGGAGTGCGGTGCGGGGTGCCGTGCAGGGCCGTGTTGATGGTGCGGCCGCCGGCGATCATGACCACGACGCCCACGGCGACGGCGATCCCGCCGAACCAGAAGGGGGCGGCGGAGCCCTGGTGCTCGGCCAGCTTGAGTGCGACGTACGGCCCGACGGCGCCGCCGGTGAACCGGACGAAGGAGTACGCCGAGGACGCCACCGGCCGTTCGACCGGGGCAGCGCCCATGACGGCCTCGGTGACAAGCGTGTTGATGACGCCGAGGAAGGCGCCGGCGACGATGATGCCGACGATGACGACGGTCGCGGTGGATGCGCCGACCGCCATCAGGAACAGGTCGAGCGCGAACAGCGCGAGCGCACCGATGAGGGCCGGCACGGTGCCGATCCGACGTTGGATCCACGGTGCGAGCGCGACTGAGGCGACGGCGAGCAGGATGCCCCAGCCGAAGAAGATCCAGCCGATCTGCATGATGCTGGCCTCCGGCAGCGCGAACGGGCCCGCGGCGAGCAACGAGAAGAAGCCGAGGTTGTAGCAGACGGCGACGGCCGCGATCACCGCGAGCGCCGGGTGGCGCAGTGCGCGGAACGGGTCGGCGAGCGTCGTACGACGAGGGGCGGGCGGCGTCGCAGGCAGGAAGATCGCGGTCGCGACGAGGGCGATCGTCATCAGCGCGGAGACGCCGAAGAACGGCCCGCGCCAGGACTGCTCACCGAGCAGGCCGCCGACGAGCGGGCCGGACGCGATGCCGAGGCCGAGCGCGGCCTCGAACAGGATGATCGCCTGCGCCAACGAGCCCTTCGAGGCGCTGACGATGGTCGACAGGGCGGTGGCGATGAACAGCGCATTGCCCAGCCCCCAGCCCGCGCGGAAGCCGATCACCGCGCCGACGGATCCGGACATGCCCGCCAGTCCGGCGAAGACGATGATCAACGCGAGACCGGCGAGCAGCGTCTTCTTGGCTCCGATGCGTGTCGACACGACACCGGTCACGAGCATCGCAACGCCCATCACCGCCATGTAGCTGGTGAACAGCAGCGACACCTGGCTCGGCGTCGCCTCCAGCTTGGCCGCGATCTCCTTGAGGATCGGGTCGACCAGGCCGATGCCCATGAACGCGATGACGCAGGCGAAGGCGACCGCCCAGACGGCGCGCGGCTGACGCAGGAACGAGCCCTGGTCGGCAGTTTCGCCTGAACTGGTGGGGGACTGGCTGGGGAGGGTGGAGGTCACGATCTTCCTTCCGAGGGTTCCGTGGGTGCAAGGACGGCCTGGAGCACGGCCACGGTGGTCGCGAGGTCGTCGGTGGTGAGGTCGGTACGCCGGGCGAGCCGGTCGCGCACGAGCGCGGCGCTGCTGCGGCGTACCCGATCGAGCTCGGCGCGGCCGGCGGCCGTCGTCGTCACGAGACTGCTGCGGGCGTCGGCTGGGTGGGGCTCCTTGGTGACCCAGCCCTGTTCGACGAGCTGGTTGACCTGCCCGGTCATGGTCGGCTGCGAGCAGCGGTCGATCTGGGCGAGCGCCGTAATGCCGATGGGCCCGGTCTCGTCGAGGATCGAGAGCACGCGGGTGCCGGCACTGGGGGCGTATTCCCGCCGGACCAGGCGCAGCACGCGTGCGGTCTGGATGATCAACTCGGCGCTGAGGGCGTCGACGTCATGAGTGGTCACGTCCCACGACTTTACATCGGAAACCTATATAAGTCACGCCGGGTGTCCGCCCTGGCTGGCACACTCACTGCCATGCCCACCTATGTCGCGTTCCTGCGCGCCATCAACCTCGGCCCGAACCGCAAGTTCCCCAAGGCCGACATCGTCGCCGCCACCGAGGCGGCCGGCGGCACGGACGTGCTGACCCACATCAACACCGGCAACGTGCGGGTCACCCTGGGGGCGCGCTCACGGGCCAAGGTCGAGGCCTTGCTCGAGGACGCCTACGCCCGCCACATCGGCTTCGAGGTGCCGACCATCGCCTTCACGCCCGCCGAGCTCGCCGCCATCGCCGCCGACGCGCGCGAGCTGACCGCCAGCCGCTCGGACCTCGAGCGGCACTACGTCTATCTCCTCAAGGACGAACCCGATCCCACCCTGGTGGCCGCGACGCAGGCCCTGGGGGACGACGTCAACCAGCTCGTCGTACGCCGTCGCGCGGCGCACCTCCTGCTCGGGCCGGGCTACGTCGCCGGCAACGTCGATCAGTTCAAGCTGGAGAAGTCGTTGCGGGTCGTGGCGACCAGCCGCAACTTCAACGTCGTCACCACACTGGCCGACAAGTGGTGCTCCTGACCCCTTGTGACACGATGGAGCCGTGACGACCGCGAGCCCGGAGAAGGTCGATCCGGGAGTCCAGCAGGATCTCACCCCGGACGCGATCATGCTCACCGACACCCCCTGGGTGACGGTGGTGTGGAACGACCCCGTCAACCTGATGTCCTATGTCAGCTTCGTCTTCCAGAAGCACTTCGGCTACAGCAAGAAGAAGGCCGAGAAGCTGATGATGGAGGTCCACGAGGACGGCAGGTCCGTCGTCAGCAGCGGCACCCGTGAGGAGATGGAGCGCGACGTGCAGGCGATGCACGAGTACGGCCTGTGGGCGACCCTTTCGAAAGCTGAGTAGTGACTTCTGGATTCGTCCGGCATCGCCGGAGCAAACGCATCATCGCGACGTTCTCGGTCTTCGAGGCCGACCTGTTGCGATCCCTGGCCGCCCAGCTCGTCGAGCTGCTGCACAACGAGTCGGCGATCCCCAGCGCCGACCGCGACCCGCTCGAGGCGCTCCTCGACTTCTCCGGCCCCACCACCGAGCCCGAGGACCCCGTGCTGCGGCGGTTGTTCCCGACGGCATACCTCGGCGACGACGACGCGGCCGGCGAATTCCGTCGCTTCACCGAGGGCGGCCTGCGCGACGGCAAGTCCCGTGCGGCCGCCACCATCATCGACGTCCTCGAGGAGGCCGGGCTGCCGCCGGAGCCGACGGGCGAGGACCTCACCATCGACGTCGAGCTCGACCCGGAGACCGCACTGGTCTGGATGCGGTCCTTCACGGACCTGCGCCTTGCCCTCGGCACCCGCCTCGAGGTCGAGGAGGGCGATGAGGACCACTGGGACTCGCTGCCGGACGACGACCCGCGAGCACAGGCCCACCACATCTACGACTGGTTGGGCTTCCTCCAGGAGACCCTGGTCCACGCGATGCGCTGACCCGGGTCAGGGCTTGACGCAGAGCACCGGGCACGCGGCCTCGAGGATGATCCGCTGCGCGACGCTGCCCAGCAGCAGCTTGCCGACCGGCGAGCGGTGCCGGATGCCGACGACGACCAGCGTCGCCTGCTCCTCGGCGGCCGTGGCCACGACCGCCTCGGCGACGTCCGCCACCACCTCGTGCCGTACGACGACCTCGAGCCCCTCGGCGACCAGCCGGTCGTGCACGGCGGCGATGGCGTCGTCGTGCGCGAACCGGCGGTCGACAAGGCTGCCGCCCTGGGTGCCGTTGACGACCACCAGCCGTACGCCGTCGAGCCGGGCCAGCCCCGCGGCGTGCTCGAGCGCGGCCTCGCCGTAGCGATCGGCGCTGTAGGCGACCACGATGCTCATCGGTTCACCAGCTCCTCGTTCTCGGTCTCGGTGTCGGTGCGGGTGGCAGGAGGAGTACGACGGCCGCGGATCGCGCCGACGACCATCGCGACCAGCATGAGCGCGATCGCGACGTACACGGCGACGGCGACGGGCTCGCTCCACAGCGTGCTGACGTCACCGGCGGAGATGTTCAGCGCCGTGGTGAGCTGCAGCTCGAGCGCCGGGCCGAGGATGACGCCGACGATGAGCGGCAGCACCGGGAGGCCGAAGCGGCGCATCGCCAGTCCCAGCAGGCCGAGCAGGATGAGCAGCGCGAGGTCGAACGGCTCGAAGTTGGCGGTGTAGGCGCCGAGCGTCGCGAAGAACAGGATGCCGGCGTAGAGCTGTGGCCGCGGGATCTGGAGCAGCTTGGCCCACAGCGGCGCCATCGGCAGGTTGATCACGAGCAGCAGCGCGTTGGCGATGACCAGGCTGGCGAGCAGGCCCCACACGAGCTTGGGCTCGTTGCTGAGCAGCTGGGGACCGGGCTGGATGCCATAGCTCTGCAGCGCCAGCAGCATGATCGTCGCGGTCGCTGTGGTCGGCAGGCCCAGCGTCAACAGCGGGAGCAGGGTGCCGGCGGCGGACGCGTTGTTGGCGGCCTCCGGTCCGGCGACGCCCTCGATGGCGCCCTTGCCGAACTCCTCGGGGTTCTTGGCGAGCTTCTGCTCGGCCGCGTAGGAGAGGAACGTCGGGACCTCGGCGCCGCCGGCGGGGACCGCGCCGAAGGGGAAGCCGAGCGCCGTTCCGCGCAACCACGGCTTCCACGAGCGCTTCCAGTCCTCGCGGCTCATCCAGGGCTGCCCGACGGGGATGATCTCCAGCGGCTTGCGGCGCAGGTGGGCGGCGACCCACAACGCCTCGCCGATCGCGAAGATCCCGACCGCGACCACGACGACGTCGATGCCGTCGGCGAGCTGGGCGTTGCCGAAGGTCAGCCGGGCCTGCCCGGTCGCGGTGCCGACGAGTGCGATCGCGAGACCGAGGAAGAGCGAGATGAAGCCACGCAGCTTGGACGATCCGAGCACCATCGTGACCGCGAAGAACGCGAGCACCATCACCGCGAAGTACGAGGGCGCGCCGAGCGTCACGACCACGTCGGCGACCCGGGGCACGAGCACCCACAGCAGCACCGTGCCGATCGTGCCGGCCACGAAGGAGCCGATCGCGGCGGTGGCGAGCGCCTGGGCCGCGCGGCCCGACTTCGCCATCTTGTTGCCCTCGATCGCGGTGATCACCGACGACGACTCGCCTGGTGTGTTGAGCAGGATGGAGGTGGTCGAGCCGCCGTACATGCCGCCGTAGTAGATGCCGGCAAACATGATGATGGCGCTGTCGACTCCGACGCTGTAGGTCACCGGCAGCAGCAGGGCCAACGCCATCGCCGGGCCGATGCCCGGCAGTACGCCGACGGCGGTGCCGAGCAGCACGCCGATGAGCGCGAAGAGCAGGTTCTCGGGAGTCAGGGCCGTCTGGAAGCCCTCGAGCAGCAGGTCCATCAGAGCACTCCGTCCAGGATGCCGGCGGGGATGGGCAGGCCGAGCAGGACGTAGAAGGCGTACCAGCTGCCGAACGACAGCGCCGCGCCGATCGCGAGGTTGCGGACCCATGCCTTGCTGCCGAGCACGTACGTCGCACCGGCGAACAGCAGCGCGCCCGTGATCGCCCAGCCCAGCCAGTCGATGAGCAGCAGGTTGGCGACCAGGACCGCGACCAGCAGGCCGATCGTGCGCAGGTCGGTGCCCTGGCTGAGGTCGATGTCCTCACCCTCCTCGGCCTCCGGCTTGTCGCC
>JASLCW010000128.1 GCA_030151765.1 Marmoricola sp. | reverse complement strand
CAGATCTACGGCCTCACCGAGACCTCGCCGCTGCTCACCATCAACCGCGGTCGCAGCGAGTGGGACGAACTGCCCGCCGAGGAGCGCGCCGCCAAGCTCATGCGTGCCGGTCAGCCGGCGATCGGCGTGACCCTGGACGTGGACGGCGAGGGTGAGGTGCTGGCCCGTTCCAATGTGATCCTCGAGGGCTACTGGCAGCAGCCGGAGGAGTCCGAGCGTTGCCTGGCCGGCGGCTGGTTCCACACCGGCGACGGCGGATTCGTCGGTCAGGACGGTTACCTGACGATCCAGGACCGCAAGAAGGACGTGATCATCACCGGCGGCGAGAATGTCTCCTCGATCGAGGTCGAGGACGTGATCTTCTCCCATCCCGATGTCGAGGAGGTCGCGGTGATCGGCGTACCGGACGAGAAGTGGGGCGAGACCATCAAGGCGCTCGTCGTGAAGAGTGCCGGGTCGAGCCTCACCGAGGACGAGCTGATCAAGTACTGCAAGTCCAAGGTGGCCGGCTACAAGGCGCCCACCTCCGTCGAGTTCCGCGACGAACTCGCCCGTACGGCGACCGGGAAGCTGCAGAAGTTCAAGCTGCGCGCGCCGTACTGGGAAGGGCTGCAGCGCCAGGTCAACTGACGTGGCACGAGTCGCTCTGGTCCTCGGCTCCGGCGGAGCACGAGGCTATGCCCACCTCGGCGCGGTCCAGGAACTGCGCGAGCGGGGACACGAGATCGTCGCCGTCTCGGGTACGTCGATGGGCGCCGTGGTGGGCGGCTTGGTCGCGGCCGGGAAGGATGCCGAGTTCACCTCGTGGGCGTCGACGCTGACCGGCCGGCGGGTGGTCTTCCTGGCCGATCCGACCTGGTCCGGTGGTGGTGCCGCGACGGCGGAGAAGCTGATGGCCGCGCTCGACGAGATCGTCGGCGACGTGACCATCGAGTCGTTGCCGATCCCCTACACCGCGGTCGCCACCGACCTCGCCGCCCGGCGCGAGGTGTGGTTCCAGCGCGGCCCGCTGATCCCGGCGATGCGCGCGTCCTTCGCGATCCCTGGGATCTTCACGCCGGCGGTCGTGGACGGTCGCGTCCTCGTGGACGGTGGCCTGCTCAATCCACTGCCGCTCGAGCCGACCGCCGCGGCGACGGCCGACTTCACGCTCGCGGTCTCGCTGCAGGGTCCGCGCGAACCCAACGAGCAGACCTCTCCGGCACGCGGCTTCTCGGCCCGGCGGGCGGAGTGGGCGGCCGATCTGCGGCGCCGCTTCCGGCGTGGTGACGGCGAGGAGATCGAGGTCGTGGAGGAGCCCGAGCCGGAGCCGGCCGAGGCCCGTCCCGACCTGCGCACGACGGACGTGGTCTCGCTCTCCTTCGACGCGATGCAGAGCATCATCACCCGCTATCGGCTGGCGGCACTGCCGCCCGACGTGCTCGTCACCGTTCCGCTCAGCGCCGCCCGCACCATCGACTTCCACCGGGCCGAGGAGATGGTCGAGCTGGGCCGCGTACTGACCAAGGCCGCGCTGGACGAGGCCGGCCACTAGAGGGCTCACTAGGGTGGTGCCATGCCCAGCCTGCGCGATGTCATCGGCCTGCTCGAGACCTGGTATCCGACTCGGTACGCCGACGACTGGGACCGGGTCGGACTGATCTGCGGCGACCCCGATGCCGACGTACGACGCATCCTGCTGGCTGTCGACCCCGCCTTGACCGTCGCGGACGAGGCGATCGCGGACGAAGCCGACCTGGTGGTCGTGCACCATCCGCTGCTGCTCCGGGGTGTCCACTCGGTCGCCGCGAGCACGCCGAAGGGCAGGGTCATCCATCGACTGCTGACCAACGACGCCGCTCTGTACGCCGCGCACACCAATGCGGATGCGCCGGACGGGGGCGTCAGTCACGCGATGGCGCTCGCCCTCGGACTGGTCGACCCGGTGCCGCTGGATGCCGACGCGATCGAACCGCTCGACAAGATCGTCGTCTTCGCTCCGGTCGCGGACGCGGAGCGGATCCGCAGTGCGATGACAGCGGCGGGAGCGGGTGCGATCGGTGACTACGACTCCTGCACCTTCACCACGCGAGGAGAGGGACGCTTCCGGCCCTTGACGGGTGCGACGCCAACGATCGGCGAGGTCGATCGACTGGAGGTCGTCGACGAGGTCCGAATCGAGTCCGTGTGCGCCCGATCGTCCCGAGAGCGGGTCCTGGCCGCCATGCGAGCCGAACACCCCTACGAGGAGCCGGCGTACGACGTGATCGAGCTGGCGGCGTACGAGGACAAGACCCGTGGTTCAGGCCGGATCGGTCGCCTGGACGAGCCGATGACCCTTCGGCAGTTTGCCGAGCGCGTCGGTACGGCGCTCCCGGCGACGGCCCACGGCGTGCGCGTTGCCGGCGATCCCGAGCGCCTGATCGAGACCGTCGCCCTGTGTGGTGGTGCCGGCGACTTCCTACTGGACAAGGCACGTGCCTCGGGCGCGGACGTCTACGTCACCTCCGATCTGCGGCACCACCCGGCAGGGGAGGCGATCGAGGCCGGAGGGCCGGCCCTGATCGATGTCGCGCACTGGGCGGCGGAGTGGACCTGGCTGCCGGTGCTCCGGGAGAGGCTGACCGAGGCGCTGGGCGATACGGTTGCGGTCACGGTGAGTACGACGAACACCGATCCCTGGACCTTCCGCGTGTGATCCAACAGGAGAACCTTTGAAAGCCGACCCGTCCGCCCAGGCGAAGCTGCTCGACGTCCAGCAGCTCGACTCCCGGATCGACGCCCTGCGCCACCAGCGTGCCAACCTGCCCGAGCTGGCCGAGCTCGCCGGGGTGGCGCCCAAGCACAAGGAGCTCGACGACCGGCTGCGTGACCGGAAGATCCAGATCTCGGACCTGACCGACGAGCAGAAGAAGGCCGACCGCGACGTCGAGACCGTCAAGGCCCGCCGCGAGCGCGACCGGAAGATGCTCGACTCCGGCGAGGTCCGCGACCCCAAGGCCGCCGAGCGGATGCTGCACGAGCTGGAGAGCCTGGAGCGCCGGATCAGCGATCTCGAAGACGTCGAGATCGAGGTCATGGAGCGCCTCGAGGCGACCCAGCAGGACGCGGACATCGTCGAGAAGGAGCTCGTCGAGCTCGCCGAGCGCGTCGGTGTCCTCGAGCATGCCCGCGACGTCAAGCAGGCCGATCTGGACAAGGAGATCGCCTCGGTCGGAGCCGACCGCGAGGGCGAGGCCGGCGCCCTCCCCGGCGACCTGCTCGCCCTCTACACGAAGCTGCGCGACCAGAAGGGTGGCGTCGGCGCCGCCGAGTTGCGCGCGAAGCAGTGCAATGGCTGCCACCTCACCCTCGACGCCGCGATCCTGCGCGACATCGCCGCCACCCCGGCCGACGATGTCGTGCGCTGTGAGGAGTGCGGCCGGATCCTGGTGCGTACGTCGGAATCCGGCCTGTGACCAGGGGTTGGTCCGGTGGTGGTGAGGCGACCACCCTGGTCCTGGTCCGCCACGGCTCCACCGAACACTCGGTGGCCAAAGTCTTCAGTGGCGGCCTGACCGGCGCCAACCCGCCGCTGAGCGAGCTCGGCATCTCCCAGGTGGAGGCCACCGCCGACTGGCTCGCTCAGCGTGCACAGGAGGCGGGGCGGGGGATCGACGTCGTCGTGACCAGCCCTGTCCGTCGTACCCGGGAATCGGCGGCGATCGTCGCCGGCCGCCTCGGGCTCGAGGTCGCCGAGGTCGTCGACGGCGTCGCCGAGATGGACTTCGGCGCCTGGGACGGACTCAGTTTCGCGGAGATCCACGAACGCCACCCCGACGACCTCAAGGCCTGGCTCGGCGACCACTCCGTGGCCGCCGGGGGAGGCGAGTCCTTCGCCCAGGTCCGGGAGCGCGTTCTCGCCGCCCGCGACGACCTGCTGCAGCGGTACGCCGGCGCCACCGTGGCCGTGGTCAGCCACGTGAGCCCGATCAAGCTGTTGGTTGCCGACGCTGTCGGAGCGCCTCTCGACGCGCTGTACCGGATGGAGCTGACCATCGCCTCGGTGAGCGAGATCGGCTACTACGCCGACGGCGACATCCTGCGTCCCAGCCTGCGCCGCTTCAACGGCACGCCGCCCGTCGCGCCCTGACACTGTCGGCGCCCGGGGGTAGCGTCCCTGGCATGGATCGTCTCGGTGTCATCAAGGCTGAATCTGACCGCTTCGCTGCCGTGCTCGCCGCCTGCGCGGCCGATGCCCGGGTGCCCGCATGCCCCGACTGGGATGCGCGCGACCTGCTCTGGCACCTGACCGGGGTGCATCATTTCTGGACGGGGGTGCTCGGCACCGGCGCGAATACCGAGGAAGCCCTGCAGGCGCTGGTGCTGAGGGGACGGCCCGAGTCGCTGGAGGAGCTGCTCGCCGCGCGTGAGCACGCGACCACGGCGCTGCTCGAGGAGCTGGCCGGCCGGGACGATTCCGAGACGGCCTGGTCCTGGTTCGAGGCGGACCAGTCGGTCGGCTTCACCCGGAGGATGCAGACCTACGAAGCCGCGCTTCACCGCGTCGACGCCGAGCAGGCGGCCGGTGTCGAGGTGAGCACGTTGGATCCCGAGCTCGCCGCCGGTGCCGTCGACCACGCCGTCGACGTCATGTGGTGGGGCTGGGAGCCGCCGGGTGCGACCTACGAGGAGCAGTCCGTCGTCGAGCTCGTCGCGACCGACACCGACCAGCGCTGGCTGATGCAGCTCGGCCACCTCACCGGCGAGTCGGAGGGCAGGGCCTACGACATCCCGCGGGCGGGCCGGGCCGACTCGGGTACGCCGGCCGCGACGGTCAGCGCGCCCGCCCACGACCTCGCCCTGTGGATCTGGACGCGGGGTGACGACGTACGGATCGAGGGCGACGAGGCGGCCAGGCAGCAGCTCGCCGGCCTGATCGCCCACGGCATCCAATAGCTAGGACACCTAGATCTCGGTCACGATCACGTCGAGGCGATGGCCCTCGCGCTCGACGGTCCAGCCGAGATCGCCGAGGAGCTCGGCGAAGCCGTCGACCCGCTTCGGGGACTCGCCGGACTCCAACAGCGTCCGGACCAGCCGCCCCTTGGTTGCCTTGTTGAAGTGACTGACGACGGAGCGCTTGCCGTTCTGCTCGTGCAGCACCCGCATGGTGACCACACGATCGGCCAGTTCCTTGGTGGGGCGCCAGAAGGCTGCGTAGGTCGAGGAGCGCAGGTCGATGACCAGCCCCTTGCCGGCCAGCGACTCCATCGTCGCGGGCAGGTGCTGGCGCCAGTGTGCGGCGACGGGTCCGAGGCCGGGGAGGCTGATCCCGCCGGCCAGCCGGTACGACGGGATCCGGTCGCCGGGGCGCACCACGCCGAAGACCGACGAGGTGATCAGCAGCATCCGGGTGGCGCGCCGGCGCGCGGCCGGGGCGATCCCGGCCAGGTCGAGCGCGTCGTACAGGACACCGGTGTAAATCTGGTCGGCACGCGCGGTGGCGGCGTCGTACAGGGCCGCATTGCGGTCGACCTCGCCGATCTGGGTGCCGCCCAGCCCGAGAACCTTCGCCGCCTCGGCCGCGGGCCGGTCGCGGCAGAGCTCGACGAGTGTGTCGAGAACGGTCCGGCGGGCGTCGGTGAGCTCGGGTGCGGCCAGGGCCGGGAGGTCGAGGGGCTTTCCGCGGCGCGGGGAGGCCTTGCCCTCGGAGGGCGGGAGCAGGATCAGCACGTCCGGAGGATATGAGGTCGGCTCGATGGGGTAGACAGGGACCATCACCGAACCCGAGGGAGGCGTCGTGGCCGATCGAGTGCTGGCAGTGCGTGGCGAGGGCAGTGCCGCGCTGCATGCGGGGATCGCGACGATCCAGCAGGAGCTGAAGGTCAGCGCCGACTTCCCGCCCGAGGTGGAGGCGGCCGCGGCCGAGGCCGCGAAGCAGCCGCGCCTGCCGGACCTGGACCGCACCGACCTGGAGTTCGTGACGATCGACCCGGTCGGTTCGATGGATCTCGATCAGGCGATGCACCTGGAACGCGATGGCAAGGGCTACGTCGTCCACTACGCGATCGCCGATGTGGCCGCCTTCGTCGAGCCCGACGGCCCGATCGACCTGGAGGCGCGGCGGCGTGGCGAGTCCTTGTACGGCGCCGATGCCACCATCCCGCTGCATCCCCGGGTGCTCTCGGAGGGTGCGACCTCGCTGCTGCCCGACCAGGTGCGCCCCGCCTTCCTCTGGACGATCGCGCTGGACCAGCACGGCGAGACGACCTCGGCGAAGGTGGAGCGGGCGCGGGTGAAGTCCCGGCAGCGGCTCGACTACGTGAGCGTGCAGAAGGGCATCGACGACGGCAGCGCCGGCGAGATGATGGCGCTGCTCAAGGAGATCGGGGAGCTGCGGCTGGCGATCGAGCGCGAGCGCGGCGGGGTCAATCTGTCGGTGCCGGAGCAGGAGATCGTCATCGACGGCGATGCGTGGTCGCTGGAGTACCGCGAGGTGATGCCGGTGGAGGACTGGAATGCGCAGATCTCGCTGCTCACCGGCTTCGCGGCGGCCTCGATCATGATGCACGGGCGGATCGGCGTACTGAGGACGCTGCCGCCGCCGGCCCCGGAGGCGATCAAGCGGCTGCACCGCACCGCCGCCGCGCTGGGTGTCACCTGGCCGGCGGAGCAGCTCTACCCGGACTTCATCCGCGCCTTGGACGCGAACAAGCCCGCCGAGGCCGCGATGGCGGTGGCCTGCACTCGGCTGCTGCGTGGTGCCGGGTACGTCGGCTTCGACGGCGAGACGCCCGAGCAGCCGGAGCACGCTGCGCTGGCCTCCGAGTACGCCCATGTCACCGCGCCGCTGCGACGGCTGGTCGACCGCTACGGCCTGGAGGCCTGCGTGGCGCTGTGTGCGGACCAGGAGGTGCCGCAGTGGGTGCGTGATCGGCTGCACGAATTGCCCGAGATCATGCAGGCTTCGGGCCGGACCGCGCACCAGTACGAGAAGTCCATCGTTGACCTCGTCGAGGCGGCCATCCTGCAGCCCCATGTCGGGGAGGCATTCGAGGGCGTCGTACTGAGTGTGGAGCCGGAGGATGCCACCCACGGGGATCTGATGGTCCGCGATCCCGCGACCGAGGCGAAGGTGTCCGGTCAGGGCCTGACTGCGGGTGCCGATGTCTCCGCGACCCTTGCCGAGGCCGATCCGGCGACCCGGACGGTGCGCTTCACGGTGTGAGTCTCACGTGCGTCTGTGGAAGCGGAGGTCGCCGTTGGCCGTTCGGACTGTCTGGTAGTTGAGGTCGTGTGCTCGGTGGTGATGGTGGCTGCAGAGGGGGATGCCGTCGGCGAGGTCGGTGCCGCCGCCTTGGGACC
>JASLCW010000123.1 GCA_030151765.1 Marmoricola sp. | reverse complement strand
GCCGTGGTCTGACGGAGAGTGCTCCGCCGATCACACCGAATGCCTGCGGATCACACCGAACTCCGTGTGATCCGCAGGCAAAACACAACGGGCGTTGTTTTTTGCCTACCGCCCGCCCCGCGCCAGATCGGCCGCGCCGATCATCCCCGCTTCCGCACCCAGGGCGGCGATGTGCAGCGGCGGGATCACCCGGTGCTCGGCCGCGACGAGGGCGGCAGCGAGTGCCGGGCGGGCGGGGGCCAGCAGCAACTCCCCGGCGGCGCTGACGCCGCCTCCGATGACGATCAGGGAAGGGTCGAGGGCGGCCACGATGTTGGCGAGGCCGATCCCCAGCCAGCGGCCGACCTCGGCGAAGGCGCCCTGCGCGACGATGTCGCCGGCCCGGGCCGCCGCGGTGAGCTCGGGGCCTTCGAGATCGCGCCCGGCCTCACGCGCGAAGCGGGCCAGCGCCTTGCCCGAGCAGTACTGCTCCCAGCAGCCGGTGCGGCCGCACTCGCAGGGACGGCCGTCCGGTACGACGCGGGTGTGGCCGAACTCGCCGGCCATGCCGCCATGACCCCGATAGCGGCGACCACCGATCAGGATGGCGCCGCCGATGCCGGTGCCCAACGTGATCAGGACGGCGTCGTCGGCATCCCGCGCGGCGCCGAAGCGATACTCCGCCCACAGGGCCGTGTTGGCGTCGTTGTCGACGATCACCGGCAGGTCGAGACGCTCCCGGAGGCGCTCCCCCAGCGGCTCGGCCCGCCAGGACAGGTGCGGCGCGAACATCACCCGGGTGCCCGACGCGTCCACGAAGCCGGCCGCTCCGATGCCGACCGCCGAGACCGAATGAGCCGCACGCAGTTCGGTGACGGCGTCGACGATGGTGTCCTCGACCACGCGCGGCGCCGTCGTACGGGCGGGCGTCGTACGGTCCGAGCGCGCGAGTACGACGCCCTCGCCGTCGACGACCGCGGCGGCGACCTTGCTGCCGCCGATGTCCACGCCGACGGTGAGGTCAGGCATCGGCGCGGCTCAGGTCCGCGGCGCCCAGGACGCCCGCACGATTGCCCAGGCGCGCGGTGCGTACCTCCGCGACGGGCCGATGCCCCTTGGCCGGCAGGTTGGCTTCGAAGGCCGTGCGCACGGAGCGGAGCAGCGGATCGCCGACCTCGCTGACACCGCCGCCGATCACGATCAGCCGCGGATCGAGTACGGCGGCCAGCGAGGCGGCGCCGATGCCGATCCAGGTGCCGAGCTCGTCGAGTCGCGCCTGTGCGAAGGCATCGCCCTCGGCGACCGCCGCACTCACCATCGGGCCGGTGATCGCGGACGGATCGCCGCCCGCCTTCCCGATCAGGTACGACGCTCCCTCGGCACCGTCGGCGGCCAGCGCACGCGTGACCTTGGTCAGCGCCGTGCCCGAGCCGTACTGCTCCCAGCAGCCTGCCTGCCCGCAACCGCAGGGCCGCCCGTGCTGCTCGACCCGGAGGTGGCCGACCTCGCCGGCGATGCCGAAGCCGCCGCGCACCAGGCGGCCCTCCTGCACCACACCGCCGCCGATGCCGGTGCCGATCGTCAGGGCCAGGAGGTCGCCGTCGGTGTCCGTGTGTCCGCCGAAGCGGTATTCGCCCCAGGCCGCCGCGTTGGCGTCGTTCTCGACGACGACCGGGCAGTCGAGGCGCGCCACGAGCTCGGTGCCGATGTTCTCCGAACGCCAGGCGAGATTGGGTGCGAAATAGATCAGCGACCGGTCCCGCGCGACGAAGCCGGCCGCGGCAACACCCACGGAGACCGGTGCGACGGCGGCGCCGTCACGCAGCCGGCCGACCAGTTCGGCGATGGTGTCCAGGATCGCGCCGACGTCCGTCGCCGGTGACTCGTGCCTGTCCTCGGCGAGCAGCGTGCCATCGGCACCCACGAGGGCACCCGCGATCTTCGTGCCGCCGACGTCGATGCCGATCGCCGGGGCGGTTGCCGGGCTCAGGAGTCCTCCCAGCCCGATTCGTCGTCGAGGTCGATCTTCTCGACCGGCGACTGTCCGGGGGCGGGTGCCTGGGTCGCGAGCGCACTGGAGGCCGCCTGCAGCAGCGAATGCGCGGCCACCACGAGGTGCGCCTTCACTTCCGGGCTGGTCGCCCGCACCGCGTGGATCACCTGGCAGACGGGGCAGAACTGGCATTCCGCGGAGCCGGTGGCGATGTGCTCGTTGAGACCGTGTGCCGCGCTGGCGGCGGCGCTGGCCGCACTCGCCGCGGCACCGGCGTACTGGCCGCCCTGCTCCTTGGCGAGTCCGGAGAGGGCCGCGAAGAGGGCGGCGGCCTCCTCGGCCACGCTGCCCACGGGAGGACGCTGCTCCTCGTTCTCCATCAGGCCTCCTCTCCGGCACTCGAGTCGTTGACAAACCGTACCTGCAGCGCGCCCGAATCCACCCGGGCACCGGCGACCCGGAGCCTGGCGAGTGCCGCCGGGAGTGCCAGCAGCCGGCGGTAGGAGCCGACGGTCACGACGAGTTCGTCGCCGTGCCGGGCCAGGTCGACATCGGCACGCGTCGCGAAGGGCAGCGCGATGCTGAGCACCGCACCCGCGTCGGAGAGCCGGACGTCGAGCGGCTCCGGTCCGGTGGGGACCGCCAGCGGGTCGCTCTCGCCGTACGCCGCCGCGGCGAGCTCCGCGAGCGCATCGGGACCGACCGGCTCACCGCCCTGATAGGCCGAGAGCCAGATCGGTACGGCGCCGAAGGAGTCCCGCACCTCACCCAGTACGCCGGACTGCGCCGCCGCCCATCCGGCCATCCAGGGGTCCTCGCTGGCGGGAAAGACCCGATTGGCGATCACCCCGTCCACCCGGTAGCCGTAGAGCGAGAGCGTGGTCAACGAGCGGCGCGCCTCGGCCACGACGACGGCCTCCGGTGTGAGCACCAGGCGGACGCTCGCCCCCGGACCGGACAGGATCTGCTGGACCTCGTCGAGCTCGGTGTGCAGCCGGGCGATCGCGTCGAAGACGTCGTCGCCGGGCATCGGCACGCCGGCCGCGCGGTTGAGAACCGGGCGCAGCGCCTTGACCACCTTGCGCTGCACGCCGAAGACCCGGGTGAAGTACCACGACAGCGCCTCGGGCAGCGCCAGCAACCGGAGCGTCTCGGCGGTCGGGGCGCAGTCGACGACGATCACGTCCCACAGGCCGCTCAACGCGTGCTGACGCAGTTCCAGCAGCGCCAGGACCTCCTCGGCGCCGGGGATGACGGTCAGCTCCTCGGCGGTGATCGGATCGACGCCGACGGTGCGGAGCACCGAGACCAGATAGCTCTGGATGTCCGCCCACGACCGCTCGAAGCGCCGCTGAGCGTCCACCTGTTGCACGGACAGGAGCGGCGCCACCTCGGTGGGCTCGGCCCCGATCGGCCGCCCGAAGGCGTCCGCGAGCGAATGCGCGGCATCGGTGGAGAGGATCAGCGTGCGTCGCCCCGAACGGGCCGCGAGCGTCGCCGTACCGGCCGCGGAGGTGGTCTTCCCGACTCCTCCCTTGCCGGTGAAGAGCAGGATGCGCGGGTTCTCCGGGGTCACCCCAGCGACTCGACGCGCTTCTTCAGACCCTTGAGAGCCGAGTCGATGATCACCTTCTCGGCCTTGCGGCGAAGCAGGCCGATCATCGGGATCGCCACCTCGACGGTGAGCTTGTAGGTGACCTCGGTGCCGTCACCTGCGGGCGCGAGCAGATAGCTGCCCTGCATCGACTTCAGCATCTTGCCCTCGACGAGGTGCCAGTGCACGGCCTTGTCGCCGTCCCACTGGTAGCCGAGCGTGTAGGAGTCCTTGATGGGCGCGGCCTCGAGCTCGAAATGCACCTGCTCGGCGCGCCCGCCGGGTCCGTCGGCGACGACCTCGACCTGCTTCATGCCCTGTGCCCACGTCGGGTACGACGCGAAATCGGCGATCACATCCATCACCCGGTCTGCGGGGGCGTTCACCAGGATGCTCGAAGTGGTCTGCTCGGCCATGCTGTCCTCACGTCACGTTGGGCGTTCAGGCTATCGGATCGCAACGGGACGAGATCTGCACCACTGCCCTTGCGGCGTACGGATGAGTAGCCTGCGGGGGTGCGCGAATATGCGAGCCCGATGTCGGGACACCTGGCCGAGACGGGAAACCTGACGGACGACATCGTCGTCAACGCGCAGGAGCACCCGACCGCGGTCGCCTTCCGCCGCCGCAGCGCCGATCCCGGGGCAGGCGGATGGGCGGAGGTCACCACCAGCAGCTTCCTCGATGAGGTGCGTGCCGTGGCGCGCGGCTTCGTGGCGGCGGGCCTCCAACCGGGCGATCGCGTCGCGCTGATCTCCAAGACGCGCTACGAGTGGACCGTCCTCGACTACGCGATCTGGACCGCCGGGCTGATCTCGGTGCCGGTCTACGAGACCTCGAGTGCCGAGCAGATCCGGTGGATCCTCACCGACTCGGGCGCCCGTGCGGTCGTCGCCGAGACCAAGGAGCACACCGCCCGCATCTCCCAGGTCCGCGACGGGCTCACCGAGCTGCACCACGTCTGGTCGATCGAGGAGGCCGGCCTGGCCGCGCTGACCACGCTCGGCGAGGACATCGACCCCGCCGAGCTGGAGCAGCGGCGTGGCGCGCTCACCCCGGCGAGCCCGGCGACGTTGATCTACACCTCAGGTACGACGGGTCGTCCCAAGGGCTGTCTCCTGACCCACGGCAACTTCATGTACGAGGTCGGCACTGCCGTCGACGAACTCGAACGGCTCTTCGCCGGCGACGAGGCCACCGGCACGTCGACGCTGCTCTTCCTGCCGCTGGCGCACGTCTTCGCCCGGATCATCCAGATCGGCTGCGTCAAGGCACGCGTGCAGATGGGACACGCCTCGGACATCCGCACCCTGCTCGAGGACTTCGCGGTCTTCCGGCCGACCTTCATCCTCGCCGTACCCCGGGTCTTCGAGAAGGTCTTCAACACCGCCTCGCAGCGCGCCGTCGCGGACGGCAAGGGCCGCGCCTTCCAGCGCGCCGCCGACGTGGCGATCGCCTGGTCGCGGGCCCAGGACGAGCGCGGCCCGGGGCCGGTGCTGCGCGCCCAGCACGCTCTCTTCGACCGCCTCGTCTACCGCAAGCTGCGCGCCGCGCTCGGCGGCCAGTGCCAGTACGCCGTGTCGGGCGGCGCTCCGCTCGGTGAACGGCTGGGCCACTTCTACCGCGGCATCGGCGTGACCATCCTCGAGGGCTACGGCCTGACCGAGACGACGGCGGCACTGACCGTGAACCTCCCGGACGCGCAGAAGGTCGGCACCGTCGGCCGCCCACTGGCCGGGACCGCCGTCCGCGTCGCCGAGGACGGCGAACTGCTCTTCCGCGGCGGCCAGGTCTTCCGCGAGTACTGGAACAACCCCGCCGCGACCACCGAGGCGAAGACCGCCGACGGCTGGTTCCACACCGGCGACATCGGGGAGATCGACTCCGAGGGCTTCGTCCGGATCACCGGGCGCAAGAAGGAGATCCTGGTGACCGCCGGTGGCAAGAATGTCGCCCCCGCGGTGCTCGAGGACCGCATGCGGGCGCATGCGCTGGTCGACCAGGTCATGGTCGTCGGCGACGGGCAGCCCTTCGTCGCCGCCCTCGTCACCATCGACGAGGAGGTCTTCGACTCCTGGCTGAGCCGGACCGGGAAGTCCGGCTCCATCGCCGACCACGTCAACGATCCCGACCTGCTCGCCGAGATCCAGACGGCAGTCGATGACGCCAACAGCGCGGTCTCGAAGGCCGAGTCGGTGCGCAAGTTCGTCGTACTGCCGACGGCGTGGACCGAGGAGGGCGGCCAGCTCACCGCCAGCCTGAAGCTCAAGCGCAATGTCGTGATGCGCGAGTGCGCCGACGACGTCGAGCGACTCTATGCGCATTGAGGCTCGGACGAATTTCGCGATTCTCGTCCGTAACCCCCTCGCGGCCCCCTAACATCCCGCACGTGGCCCTGCCATACAGGGAACCGCCCGACTCATAGGGAGCAGGCGGGTGGCGGGCCGCATAAGGGAGGGCACGGTCATGGACCGTCGTCGGGTTTTGCTGGGAGCAGCCGCCATCATCGCGGTGCTGGGAACGCTTCTCGTCTTCGTGTACGTGAAGGGTGCCGACACACGCGCGAACGACCGCTACAAGGCGGTCAACGTGCTGACGGCGGTGAAACAGATCAATCCGGGCGAGACCGTGGCCGCGGCCCAGGCCGCCGGCAAGTTCAAGCTCGCGCCCGTGGCCTCCGGTCAGCAGCTGCCCGACGCGCTCAACGACCTCACCAGCATTCGCTCCGATGTCGCGACCACTACGATCTACCCCGGCGAGCAGATCATCGCGGCGAAGTTCGGTGGCAGCGCATCGGGCGCCAACCTGACCATCCCCAAGGGGATGCTGGCCATCTCGGTGAACCTCACCGACCCGGGCCGCGTCGCCGGATTCGTGAACCCGGGCGACAATGTCGCGGTCTTCATGAACGCCACCGGCGCCGGTGTCGGCGCCTTCAGCCGGCTCTTGGTCAACAGCGTCGAGGTGATCGGCGTGGGCACCACCTCCGTGGTGTCGACGACCACCACCGACAGCAGCGGCCAGCAGACGACCGACCAGCTGCCGCGGACATTGCTCACCCTCGCGGTGACACAGAAGAATGCGGAGAAGATCCTGTTCGCGGCCCAGAACGGCGAGCTCGCCGTCGGTCTGCTCAACAAGGATTCCCAGGTCGCGCCCAGTGGTGGCGTGAACAACCAGAACCTGTTCCGCTGATCCGGCTCAGTCACCGAAAGGAGACAACAGATGCCGATCATCCTCGATCCTGACCAGGCTCGCGCGGCAGGTGCCGCATCGGTGCTCCCCGATGGCGCCACCGTCGTGGCGGACCCGGCCGCGCTGGCCCAGGCCCTTGCCGGACGGCCCGACGAGTACGTCCTCGTCATCGGCCCGCACCTACCGGTGCGTGACGCCGCCACGATCACCGAGGGACTGCGCGCGACGCACCCCTCGGCCAGCGTGGTGCTGGTCCGCCAGGAGCTGTCCACCGCCGTCTACTCCTCGGCCATGGAGGCGGGCATCCCCGCCGTCGTGGCGACCGGTGACGGCCAGGGACTCAGCACCGCGGTCGACCGCGCTCGGCGTACCTGGGAGGCCATCCACGGCCCCAGCCGGGAGACCGGCGACGGCGGCCGGATCGTCACCGTCTTCAGCCCCAAGGGCGGCGTCGGCAAGACCACGCTGGCCGTCAACCTGGCCGCGGCGATGGCCGCGGACGCTCGTCGCCGGGTCTGCCTGGTCGACCTCGACCTCGCCTTCGGCGATGTCGCGATCACGCTGCAGGTGATCCCCCAGCACACCATCGACGAGGCGATCGGAGCCGAGGCGAGCCTCGACTTCGCCCTGCTCGACCAGTTGCTCACCCGGCACCCCGCCAATCTGAGCATCCTGGCGGCGCCGATGCGGCCCGACGCCAAGGACCGGATCACCCCGGCTCTCGTCGGGAGCGCTCTCACGACGCTTCGCCAGCACTTCGACTACGTCGTCGTGGACACCTCCCCCGGCTTCGACGACGCGGTGCTGCAGGCGCTCGACCACACCGACGAGCTGGTGCTGGTGGCGACCCTCGACGTACCGACGGTCAAGAACATGAAGATGGCGATCGAGACGCTCGACCTGCTCGACCTGGTCAAGGGCCACCGTCACCTCGTCCTCAACCGCGCCGACGATGCCGTCGGCCTCTCGGTCAAGGACGTGGAGGGCATCCTCAAGATGCCGGTGCAGGCAGCGATCCCGACGGACATCGCGGTGGCCAATGCCACCAACCACGGCAACCCGATCACGTTGGCGCAGCCGCAGCACCGGGTCGCCACCACGATCGGCAAGCTCGCCGCCGAGCTCGGCGTACCGGCCACCGCATCGGGCGCCGACGCTCCGAAGAAGCGCGGCTTCCTGAGGAAGGCGAGCCGATGAGCGAGCTTGCGAGCGAGTCATTCAACGCCGTCGGGGGGCTCTTCGGGCCGACGGAGGAGGTCCGATGAGCAGCCTGAGCGATCGTTTGTCGGCACTGCCGGACGAGTCGAACCCGGGCCGCCACGCGGCTCCCCCGCCGCCCCCGGGTCCGCCGAGCCCGGCCAAGGCTGCGGATGAGGCGCCGGCCGCCGCTGCCGCCGAGGCCGCCGCGCCGGCACCGCGGGTGCACACGGCCCGCTTCAACGACGTCAAGGAGAGTGTCCACCAGCAGCTGCTGGCACAGCTCGGCCCACAGCTGTACGACGCCGACGTCGCGCTGCCCGACCTCGAGGCGAAGGTCCGCGCCGTCCTCGTGGACGTGATGGCCGCGGGCGACCGGCCGATGACCGCCGCCGACCGGCAGCGGATCAGCCAGGAGATCGCCGACGACATCCTCGGCTACGGCCCCATCGAGCCCTTCCTGCGCGACCCCGACGTCACCGAGGTCATGGTCAACGGCGCGAAGAGCATCTGGCTGGAGCGCAAGGGCAAGCTGGTCAAGGTCGACGCCACCTTCAAGGACGAGGCCCACCTGCGCCGCACGATCGACAAGATCGTGTCCAGGATCGGACGCCGTGTCGACGAGGCCTCGCCCATGGTCGACGCCCGGCTCGCCGACGGCAGTCGCGTGAACGCAGTCGTGCCGCCGCTGGCCATCGACCGCAGCTCACTGACGATCCGGAAGTTCCCCGCGGACCCGCTGACCGTCGAGGAACTGGTCCAGTTCGGCTCTCTCTCCGCGCAGACCGCCGACTTCCTGGACGCCTGCATCCGCGGCCGCCTCAACGTCGTCGTCTCGGGCGGTACCGGCGCCGGCAAGACCACGACCCTCAACGTGCTCTCCTCGTTCATCCCCGGCGACGAGCGCATCGTGACGATCGAGGACGCCGCCGAGCTCCAGCTCAAACAGGACCACGTCGTCCGGCTGGAGTCCCGGCCATCCAACATCGAGGGCAAGGGCGCCGTGTCGATCCGCGACCTGGTCCGCAATTCGCTGCGCATGCGGCCCGATCGCATCATCGTCGGCGAGGTCCGCGATGCCTCGGCTCTCGACATGCTGCAGGCGATGAACACCGGTCACGACGGCTCGATCTGCACGGTCCACTCCAACAGCCCGCGCGACACCC
>JASLCW010000106.1 GCA_030151765.1 Marmoricola sp. | reverse complement strand
CTTGGCGACCGCGGCGATGCTGCCGTTGTCGGCGGGCAGTGGCGGCGCCGTACGCCGCTCCACCTTGAGTACGCCGCCCGGGGTGTCGCCACCGACCTGGTTGGAGGCCGTGACCAAACCACCGACGGCGCCGGCGACGAGGCCGACGACGAGCGCGAGGACGGTGATCGCCGGCCAGGCCCAGTGCGGCAGCCGGGCGATCGGCTCCACGGCCTTGGGCTCCGGAGTCGGCTCGACGGCAGGTGTCGGAGTCGGGACAGGCGCTGCCGGGAGATCCGGCGGGCGCGGCGCTTCCGGCGGCGAAACCGGTGAGGAGTCCGACTCCGGGGGCTGGGTCACGCGCCCTATCGTGCCGTATTGGTGGTCAGACCCGAGCGTCTGGGGCCGGTCGCCCCGTCGAGGCCGGTGCCGAGCACGGCACCGACATTGGTGCCCACCAGATCGGGGCGCACCATCGCGGGGCCGGGGGCGGGCAGTTCGCCCTGGCCGGCCGGCGGCGAGGTGAGGGCGACGATGCCGAGCACGGCGACGCCGACGGAGCCCGCGCCGATCAGCGCCACGCCGGTACGACGGCGGCGGGTGACCCGCTCGATCTCGTCGACCTCGGCCCAGGCGCTGACGTCGTACAGGGCGCCGATCAGGGTGTCGGGGACACCGCCCGGGGCCGGGTCGATGGCGCGCAGACGATTCTTGGTCCAGCCCTCGTTCTCCACGAGCCGGCGACAGCCGGGACAGGCCATCACATGGGCCCAGGCCCGCTCCTCCGCCTCGGGAGAGAGCTGGCCGTCGACGAGAGCGGACACGCTCGCGCCGATGTGACCGGTGAGGGCCAGCGGGCGCATCAGACCTGCTCCACGATGCGTGGACCGCCGACGCGGATCCGCTCGGCGGTGGGTGCCCGGTGCGCGAGCTCACGACGCAGCGCGGCGCGACCGCGGTGGATCCGGGAGCGAACGGTGCCGAGCTTCACGCCCAGGATGTCGGCGATCTCCTCATAGCTGAGTCCCTCGACGTCACAGAGCACGACCGCCACCCGGAAGTCCACCGGGAGGCTGGCCAGGGCCGCCTCAATGTCGTCGTCGAACTGCTGCGCGATCGTGGTGGCTTCCGGAGAGCCGACCCGGCCGGGCAGCCGGTTGTCGCCGTCCTCGGGCAGCGCGTCGAACCTGATCCGCTGCCGGCGACGTGCCTGGTCGAGGAAGAGGTTGGTGGTCACCCGGTGCAGCCAGCCTTCGAAAGTGCCTGGGGTGTAGGTGTGCAAGGAGCGGAATACCCGCACGAAGACGTCCTGCGTAAGGTCTTCGGCATCGTGCCGGTTTCCAGTGAGACGGTAGGCAAGGCGGTAGACCCGGTCCGAATGCCGGGAGACGACCTCCTCCCACGTCGGGACGCCCTCCTGAGGGCCCTCCGGCTGGGTCTCGCTCGTCGTGTTGCTGGCCCGCGGACTGACATTCATCGCGTCGGCCCTCCCCCGCTTCGTTCGGATCACCACTGGTGCCTACGACCTCCACACCATCAATCGCTCCTGAGACCGGCCTTACAGTCGGCCTTTCTTCTGCTGGGAAGCAGTCGAAGCTTCCAACGCGCGGGCACCCGCAGGTGTTCCCGAACACGATAATGTCAGCGCAACCAAGGAGGCAGCCATCGCTACCACGACCAGCCCCATCAACGCCGCCAGCTGGGCCTACGCCGAGCAGTTCGTCGCCGAGGACGAGGTCCTCGCCCACGCTCGGGCCCGCGCTGCCGAGGTCGGTGTCGTCCCGATCGGCTCGGGCGGCGGCGCCGCGCTCGCCTTCCTCGCCTCCGTCCTCGACGCCCGCGCGGCGGTCGAGATCGGCACCGGCACCGGCGTCTCCGGTCTCTGGATCCTGCGCGGCATGCGCCCCGACGGCGTCCTGACCAGCGTCGACATCGAGGCCGAGCACCAGCGCCTGGCCCGCGAGACCTTCGCCGAGGCCGGCATCCCCTCCCAGCGCTCCCGGATGATCCCCGGCTCGGCGCTCGAGGTGCTCCCCCGCCTCACCGACGGCCACTACGACCTGGTCTTCTGCGACGGCGACAAGGAGGAGTACCCCGACTACCTCGCCGCCGCCATGCGCCTGCTCCGCCCCGGCGGCGTGGTGGCCTTCGACAATGCCCTCTGGCACGACCGGGTGGCCGACCCGGCGCAGCGTGACGCCGCCACCATCGCGGTCCGCGAGCTCGGCGCGGCGATCACCGCCGACGAGCGCCTGGTCCCGCTGCTGCTGCCCGTCGGCGACGGCCTGCTGCTGGCGCGCAAGGCCGACTGAAGCCGGCCGGTCAGCGATAGGCCGCGCAGATCGACACCAGGGTCAACTGCTGACTGGCCGCCGAGGAGTTCCTGATCAGCTTGTACTGCACCCGGGAGAAGCCGGAGGCGGCCTGGTTCTGCGTGCTGTAGACCCGGAACACGCTCTGGTCTATCTCGGGCCCGATCTCCGAACCGATGATCACCGTGCCGACCGGGCACGCCGGGGTCGCGTAGGCCGCCGTACTGGAGCCGAGTGCGGTGTAGCCGGAGCTCTTGATCTGAAGTCCCAGTGTCCCCTTCGGCCCCGCGAATCCCGGTGCGCCCGCGTAGCCCGCGGGGCCGGTGGCGCCGTAGTCGCCCGTCGCCCCCTTCGCGCCCGGGATCCCGGCGGCGCCGGTCGCACCACGGGGACCCGCAGATCCGGATGCTCCGGCCGGTCCGGCCGATCCCGCCGGACCGACGACCGTGCCGGGAACGAGGTTCGCCGCACCCTTGGCGCCCCGCGGCCCGGTCGCGCCCTTCAGGGCCGCGTGGGCGGAGGTCGAGAAGTCGGCGTCCCGAAGGCTGCCGTTCTTCACGTGCTTGCCGACGATCGCGTTGGCGGCGATCTGCGCGCCCGTGTACTTGCCCACCGCGTACGACGTGCCCGTCGCCGCACCGACCAGCGCCGCGGTCGCCACGACCAAGGCCGGGCTCGGCCGAGGAGTCCTCATCAGTTCTCCGTCGCACACAGGGTGTCGATGCCGAGCCACTGGGTACCGGCGGCCTTGTTGTGGACGAGTACGCCGACCTTGTTCGGCAGGCCGGCAGTGTCATAGACGTACTTGGCGTCGACCTGGTCGAACTGCGCCTGGTCCGTGTTGGCGTTGAAAGCCCAACCGACCAGGGCCTTGCCCGACGGGCAGGGTGTGGTCCAGTAGGTGTTGGTGACACCGGCGCCGACATTGCCCGACCAGGTCAGCCGCTCGAGAGCCATGAGTCCACTCGCACCGGCCGGCCCCTGGACACCCTGCGGCCCTGTCGGACCGCGAGCGCCGGTCGAACCCGTGTCGCCCTTGGGACCACTCGGGCCTTGCGGACCGGTCGCCCCGACACCACCGGGCACACCCTGAGGACCCTGGGCGCCGGGAGCACCGGTGTCGCCCTTGGGCCCGGCCGGTCCGTCCGCGCCTGCGGGTCCGACGGCTCCGGTAGCTCCGGTCGCACCCTTCAACGCCGTGCGCGCCGCCGCGGAAAGGTCGACGGTGCCCAGCGATCCGTTCTTCACGTGCTTGCTGCTGATCGCATTACGGGCGATCTGCTTGCCGGTGATCTTTCCCGCCGCGTACGACGTACCCGACGCGGCGACGATCAGGGCCGCGATGGCGACCAACAGTGACGGGCTGACGCGCTTGCGCATGGTTCTCCTCGATGTCCCGGGAGACTCCAGCCTCGCGACCCGACCGGGATCGAGGCATCAGGGAAGCACCCCGGGATCCCGGGGAGCTTCAGCGGCTCAGCGCCTCGGGGTCGCTCAGCCAGCGCAGCAGCAGCCGGGCGCCGAAGCCGGTCGGTCCGGCGGTGTACTCGTCGCGTTCGACCGAGTCACCGACCGAGGCGATGTCGAGGTGCACCCAGGGCAGGCCGCCGGTGAAGGGCCGCAGGAAGAGCGCGGCGGTGATCGACGAGGCCTCGTCGGGAGCATTGATCGCATCGGCGACGTCGGAGTCCAGCTTCTCGACGTACTCCTCGACCAGCGGCATCCGCCACAGCGGCTCGCCGGCGCGCTCGCCGGCAGCGAGGAAGCGAGCGGCAAGAGCCTCGTCGTTGGCGTACAGCCCGCCCGTCTGCAGGCCGAGCGCGACCTTGACCGCTCCGGTGAGGGTGGCGACGTCGACGAGGACATCGGGCTTGAGCCGCTTCACGGCGTGAGCCAGGCCGTCGGCGAGGACGAGACGGCCCTCGGCGTCGGTGTTCACCACCTCGGTGGTGCGACCGTCGACATGGGTGAGCACGTCACCCGGGCGCATCGAGTCGCCGCCGACGGAGTTCTCGGCGACGCAGAGCAGGCCGGTGACCCGGAAGGGGCAGTCGAGATCGGCGAGCGCACCCATAACCGCGGTGACGACGCCGGCACCGGTCATGTCGCGCTTCATCGTGCGCATCGAGTCACCCGGCTTGATGTTGAGGCCGCCGGTGTCGAAGGTGATGCCCTTGCCGACCAGTACGACGTGCCGAGCGCGCCGAGCCGCCTTCGCGGGGCGGTAGTCGATCTGTACGAAGCGTGGCGGATTGGCCGAGCCGCGGCCGACGGCGAGGATGCCGCCGAAACCATCGCGGGCGAGGTCGTCCTCGTCCCAGACCTTCACCGAGATCCGGTCGAAGGCCAGCGCGGAGGCCTGATCCGCGAGCCAGGCCGGCGACTTGATGTTGGCCGGCACCGTCGCGAGCAGCCGGGAGCGCCAGCCGGCACCGGCCAGGACCAGTGCCCGCTCGAGCGTCGCGGCGGCGTCGCCGAGACCGGCGAGGAGCACCGAGGCGACCGGCTGCGGCAGGTCGCCGGTGGCCAGCGTGTAGCGGAAGGAGGCCAGCGTCAGGCCTTCGACGAAGGCGATCAGCGCCTCGTCGCGATCATCGGCGGCCGCCGGCAGGTCCGTGGCGAGTGCCTCCTGGCCGCGACAGCGGCGGGCCAGGGCGGCGCCGGCCCGGCGGAGCTCGGCGGGCGTCGCCGCGCCCACCCCGGTGAGCAGGATCGTGCCGCCTGCGACCGGGAGGGTGACCACCTCACCGGCGGCACCGGTCAGGCCGAGTTCGTCGAGGACGGCCGCGTCGACCGCAGCGGACTCGAGCAGGTGCGCGGCGCCGGGCGTGAGAACACCAGCACCGTCGCCCGGTCGTACGGCGACCGCGCGGACCCGGGCAGCACGAACCCGGGCGAGATCGTCGTCGACGAGCGTGAACTCGGGGGCGGCGACCTGCCCGGGCAGCGTGGAGATCGGAGTCTTCAGGTCAGCCGACCACGTCGTTCAGGGCAGCGCCCAGGGCGCCCGCTTCCTCGGCGTTGAGTTCGACCACCAGCCGGCCGCCTCCTTCGAGCGGAACCCGCATGACGATGCCGCGTCCCTCCTTGGTGACCTCGAGCGGGCCATCGCCCGTCCGCGGCTTCATGGCGGCCATGTCAACACCTCTGCTTTCGTTTCTGCGACTGCGCTTCCCCGAGCGCTAGTTCCGCACCATTATCCCCTATCGCGCCCACCCCACGCATCTCCGGTCGGGCGGCTAGGCGCGCAGCAGCACCCGGACCGCACGCATCGCACCGTCGATGTCCGCGGTGCCGCCGGCGATGGCGCGCGCCCAGCAGTAGGTCGATGTCATCGACACCAACACCTCGGCGAGCTCATGGGCGGTCGGGCCCGGCGTACCGGCGAAAGCGGCACGGGAGAGCTGCTCCTCGGCCCACTCGGTCAGCGACTCCACCAGGGGACTGGTCGGTTCCAGCATCGAGCGCAGCGCGACGGCGGGCTCGTTCGCCATGAAGTGCTGCAGCGGCGGGTAGGCGCTGGTGATGCCCATGAAGGCTTCGACGCTGTCGAGCACGTGGGTCCGGGAGGGCGGGCGCTGATCGGCGAGCCAGGCCAGGGTCTGCCGGCTCAGCGACCACATCACCCGGGCGAGCAGCCCCTCGCGATCGCCGAACCAGCGGTACAGCGTCCCGCGCCCCACTCCGGCGTCGCGGGCGAGCGCGCCCATGTCGACGCGCTCCTGCGCCATGAACCGGCGCGTCGCCAGGGCCAGCGCCCGATCGGGTCCGGTGTCGCCGAGGCCTGCGTCGGCACGGAGCTCCAGCTCGGCGAGCATGCGCTCGAGGAGCGCCTGCGCCCCGACGGCGGTTCCCACGGACATGCCGGCCATCCTATTGCCAATGGAACATTTTACAAATATGTTCCATCCCATGTTCCTCCGCCGCCTCCTCGTCGCCCTGTCCCTGGTGCTGGCGATCGGCGTACCCGCCCTCGAGACGCCCGCCGCGGCGGCCACGTCGCGCTCCTGCGCCTGGCTGCTCGAGGTCGACCCGGCACTGGTGAATGTGCTCTATCCCGACGAGGCGGCGCACTACTGGCTGCTGACGATGCCGCTCCTTCCCGGTCAGTCGCTGGTGATGCACGGGCGCTATCCGCACAGCCGCTACTTCTCCTTCACCTCCTACGATCCGCTGCTGCGCTCGGCGGACGGGATCCACGACACCCAGATCGCTCCCGACGCGGACAGCGGCAATCCCTTCCTTCCGGGCGCCTCGCGGACGGTCGCGAAGCGCGACTACACGGTGACCGTGAAGCCCGGCGCGCGGCCGGCGAACCCGGAGCCGAACACCCTCTACACAGGATCCGCCGACGGCAGCCGCAGCAATCCCCTGCTGGCGACGGTGATCTATCGCGACTACCGACAGGACAAGGGGCTCGGCAACGACGGAGGCGTCGGACTGCCCTCGGTCACGCTCCACAGCGTCCTCGGCGATGTCGCCGTGCCCGCGTGCCCCTACCCCGGCGTACCCTCCAACGGCCTCAACCAGGCGATCGCGAATGCCTCGCTCACCTCGGCACTGCTGCCCCTCCTGGGTACGCCGACACCGGTCTGGCGGAAGTTCTTCAATCTGCCGACGAGCGTCGGCTATGCCCTCAGTACGCCGGTCACCGGCGACCTGATCGGACGGCTGCTCGCTCCGGTGACGACGGCAACCCCGAAGGGCGGCTTCGCGGACAATCCCGACAACACCTACATCGCCACCGAGCTGTCCACCTCGCTCGGACAGGTCGCGGTGATCACCGGGCGGATGCCCACCTTCCCCTCGACGTACGACGGCGCGACGACGATGCCCGACGGACAATTGCGCTACTGGTCGATGTGCTCGGAGGAGTTCGCGACCACGCGCTACTACGGCTGCGTGACCGACGACGAGGTGCCACTCGGTCCCGATCGGCGCTTCACGATCATGGTCTCCACCGCCGCACAGCGTCCCGCCAATGCCACCACCGCCTGCGGTGTCGCCTGGCTGCCGGCCGGACCAGCCCCCGACACGGTGATGATCGAGCGGAACATGCTGCCGAGTCCGTCGTTCACCCAGTCGATCCAGTCCGCACGCGATGGCCACGAGGCCGAGGACCTCGGCCCCTACTACCCGACGACCCGCTACCTCAGCCGCGCCCAGGCCGAGGCGCTCGGCTGCCAGGAGGCCTCCCGATGAAGCGACTCGGCGCGGCCGCCTGCCTGGCCGTCTCCCTCGTCGCCGCGACCGCGACGGCGAGCGCCCTGCCGATCCCCTCGGACCCCCGCGACGGCCTGATCACCTCGATGACCGGGCACCCGGTGACCCCGCGCCCGATCACGGTGCCCTCCATCCCCCGGCATCCCTTCATGGCACCCAACCAGCGCAGCAACATCCACGACGACGCCTACCAGTCGGATGCCTACGCGGGCGCGGGACCGCTCGGCAACAAGCTCACCGTGACCAGCACCCTCTTCGCGGCCGAATGCGCGTCGGTCACCTTCGACAGCCGCGGCCGGATCGTCACGGTCTGCCCCTCCCCGCTGGGCGCGACGCTGCGTATGCTCGATCCCACGACTCTGGACACCATCGCGTCGTATGAACTGCCCCAGCGCAAGCTCGGCACCTTCTCCTTCTCCAACTTCTCGGGCGGCGGCTACTTCTACCTCGACAACCGCGACCGGGCCGTGGTCACCACCTTCACGTCACACCTACTGGTCCTCGCCGAGCGGGGAGCTGCCTTCACGAAGGTCCGCGACGTCGACCTCTCGCGGGCCACCGGTGGTGCCGCGATCCAGAGCGCACTACCCGACTGGAAGGGGCGGATCTGGTTCGTCACCGACTCCGGTGTCGTGGGCTTCGTGGCACCCGACGACTCGGTTCACTGGCGGCACCTGGCGTCGGGCGAGACGATCGCGAACAGCTTCGCGGTGGACGAGTCCGGTGGCGTCTTCGTGGTGTCGACGCATGCGCTGTACCGCTTCGACGTACGCCGCGGCAGGCCCGTCGTCACCTGGCGAAAGACCTACGACCGCGGCTCCCGGACGAAGCCCGGGCAGGTCAGCCAGGGCAGCGGCACCACGCCCACGCTGATCGGCCGCGCCTCCCGCAGGGGCGGCGGCTGGATCGCGATCACCGACAATGCCGATCCGCGGATGCATGTGCTCGTCTTCCGGCGCGGTAGGGCCGGACCCGGCGGGGCCTTGTGCCGCCAGCCGGTCTTCCGGTCGGGCCACAGCGACGACGAGAACAGCCTGATCTCCGTGCCCGGCGGCCTCATCGCCGAGAACAACTACGGCTACGACGGCGTCCTGCCGACCCAGCCCCTGCTCCGCACCGCCACCACCGAAGCCGGCATCGTTCGGATCAAGGTGAACTACCGTCACGGCGGTTGCCACGTGGCCTGGCGCAACGACACCGCACGCGTGCCGACCGTGGTCAGCAAGGTCAGCCTCGCCACCGGCCTGCTCTACAGCTACACGCACCCCGCTCCCGCGCAGATCCCGTACGCCGGCACGGCGCTGCCCGCACTGCTGGCGCCCGACGCCTGGTTCTTCACCGCCTTCGACGTCCGCACCGGCAGGCAGGTCTGGTCGAAGTACGTCGGCAGCGGGCTGGGCTACAACAACAATTACGCGCCGGTGACGCTCGGACCGGACCGCGCGGCGTACGTGGGAACGATCGGTGGGCTGGTCCGGGTCGCCGACAGCAGGTGAGCTCGGGCAGACTGCGGAGCATGACGACCGCATCCGAGCCCACTGTCCTCGTCGACACCCGTGACGGTGTCCGCACCATCACGATGAACCGCCCGCAGGCGATGAACGGGCTCAATGTCGAGATCAAGGAAGCCCTGCTCGAGGCCGTGAACGATGCCGCCTCGGACGAGTCCGTGCGGGCCGTCGTACTCACGGGGACCGGACGCGGCTTCTGCGTCGGCCAGGACCTCAAGGAGCACCTGCAGTTGCTGGAGAGCGACGACCCGGCGCCGCTGCGGACCGTCGAACTGCACTACAACCCGATCGTCACCGCCCTCGCCACCATGCCGAAGCCAGTGGTGGCGGCCGTCAACGGCGTCGCCGCGGGTGCCGGCGCCAGCCTCGCCCTGGCCTGCGACTTCCGGATCCTGGCCTCCTCGGCCGGCTTCAACTTCGCCTTCGCCGGCGTGGCGCTCTCGTGCGACACCGGCGTCTCCTGGACGCTGCCCCGGATCGTCGGCACCGCCCGCGCCATCGACCTGCTCTACTTCCCGCGCACCGTCGACGCCGCCGAGTCGCACGATCTCGGCCTGGCCACCAAGGTCGTCGCCGACGACGAACTCGTCGATGTCGCCGGCGAACTCGCCACCCGCCTCGCCGCCGGTCCCACCGTCGCGTACGGCGCCATCCGGCGAGCCGTCGGCTATTCGGCCGGTCACCCCTTCACCGACTCGCTGGTCCACGAGGGCGAGATGATGGCGCTCACCGGTGGCACCGCGGACCACCGCACGGCCGTCGATGCCTTCGTGGCCAAGGAGAAGCCGGTCTTCACCGGTCGCTGACACGCCGGGCCAATTCACTACATAGATAGTGAATTGGCCCCGATCAACCGTTATTTCGCATGATCGAGGCCCATTTCGCTACATATGCTGTGAATTCGCCTCACCGTCAGCCGCCTCGATCTGCGCCGCCAAGCGGTCGATCAGCGCGTCGACCTCGGCGGCCCGGTAGCCGCGGAAGGCGACATTGAAGCGCACCCGGCGCAGGTCGGCGGCGGCCAGCGGGCCGTCCGGAAGATCGAGCGGCGGGTCGTCGCCGGCGGACGGCGCCATCGACTCGCCGCGACCGGCCGCGACCACGGCGACGCCGCCGATCAGGACCACCAGGAGAACCGCGAAGAACCAGGCCATGACGAACTCCTACTCGGGCTGATGCGGATCGCCGACCGTCTCACCCGAACCCGGCGCGGTTCCGTGTGAGGCGCCCGCTGCGACCATCATCGCGACCGCCTCGTCGATGTCATCGGTGAGGTGGATCAGATCGAGGTCG
>JASLCW010000047.1 GCA_030151765.1 Marmoricola sp. | reverse complement strand
AGGCGGGGGAGCGGATCCTCGAGGGCCTGCTGATCGACGCCGAGCAGCGGCTCCATGAAGAGGGCATTCCGGGCGACATCTACCTCTTCAAGAACAACACCGACTCGGCCGGCAACTCCTACGGGTGCCACGAGAACTACCTGGTCAGCCGCGAGGGCGAGTTCGGCAAGCTGGCCGATGTGCTGATCCCCTTCCTGGTGACCCGTCAGGTGATCTGCGGGGCGGGCAAGGTGACCCAGACCGCCAAGGGCGCGTCGTACGCGATGAGCCAGCGCGCCGAGCACATCTGGGAGGGCGTCTCCAGCGCGACCACGCGGAGCCGGCCGATCATCAACACCCGCGACGAGCCGCACGCCGACGCCGAACGCTTCCGTCGCCTGCACGTGATCGTCGGCGACTCCAACATGTCCGAGACGACCACGATGCTGAAGGTCGCCAGCTGCGACCTCGTGCTGCGCATGATCGAGGAGGGCGTGGTCATGCGCGACCTCACGATGGAGAACCCGATCCGGGCGATCCGGGAGATCGCGCACGACCTGACCGGCCGCCGGCTGATCCGGCTCGCCAACGGTCGCGAGGCGAGCGTCCTCGACATCCAGGGGGAGTACCTCTCCCGGGTGCGCGACTTCGTCGACCGCCGCGAGCTCCGTACGCCGGTCATCGACCGCACCCTCGACCTCTGGGAGCGCGGCCTCAAGGCGGTCGAGTCCGGCGACCTGAGCCTCGTCGAGCGGGAGATCGACTGGGTCATCAAGCTGCGCCTCATCGAGCGCTATCGTCAACAGCACGGGCTGCCGCTCGATCATCCGCGGATCCAGCAGCTCGATCTCGCCTATCACGACATCCACCGCGATCGCGGCCTCTACTACCTGCTGGAGAAGCGCGGCGCCGTCGCCCGAGCCACCAATGACCTGGCGATCTTCCAGGCGAAGTCGGTGCCGCCGCAGACCACGCGTGCGCGCCTGCGCGGCAACTTCATCAAGCGCGCTCAGGAGCGCCGGCGCGACTTCACCGTCGACTGGGTGCACCTGAAGCTGAACGACCAGGCCCAGCGCACGGTGCTGTGCAAGGACCCCTTCCGGGCCAACGACGAGCGTGTGGAGCGGCTGATCGAAGGCATGTAGCCCTCAGCCGCGCAGACGGGCGAGCATCCACGCCACGGCCGCAGGTGTGGCGAAGGCGTCCGAATCGGTCGGGGAGTGGTTGGCGAGCCAGCGTCCCACCGTCACCGGGTTGCCCTGCCGGCGGTAGACCTGCGCCAGATCCTCGGTGAAAGGGAAGGGCGCCACCGTGTCCAGCAGGCCGAGGTCGATCCGTACCGGCAGCCCCGGGCGAAGCTTCAGCGTGCGTACGTCGTACTTCGCCAGCCAGGAGACGAGTCGGTCGATGGTCTGGGCACCGGCTTCGCCGGGGCCGGCCACCTGCGACGGAGCGAGGCCTCCCCACGAATCGGGCAGGGACAGGCCGGCCAGGCAACGTTGCTCCAGTTGCGGCCACAGCGAGCGTGCCTTCGCGCTCAGCCCTCCGTTCAGCAGGTGCTGCTCGAAGGCGGGGTCGGTCGCGGCGATGCCCTTGAGCATCAAGGCGGCCAGCCCGACCAGCTCGCCGATCGGCCCGCCAGTCACCGGGACGCCGCGGAGCAGGCTCACCAGGGTCTCCATCCGCGTCACCGGCGTGAAGGCCGAGACGCCGGTGAGCCGCATGCCCGGAACCAGCCGGCGGTTGCGGGCGGCGGTCCAGAGGGCGGCAACCGCTCCCTCGCTGTGGCCGGAGACAACCCAGCGGGTTCCGGTCAGCCGCGGTCGCCACTGATGCAGCGCCGCCAGCATGTCCACCATCGACTGCGCCAGTGAGGGGCCGTACAGGTACGGATGCGGTCCCGGTACGCCGAGTCCCTCGTAGTCGGGGCGAAGGACCATCACACCCGCCCGCAGCAGGGCTCGCGTGGTGTCGTCGCCCTGCTGCATCTTCTGCTTCTCCGGGTCGTTCACCGTGCCCCGCGTGGGCGCGCAGCGGTCCGCCGCTCCCGTGGTCATGTGCCCGTAGACGACGACGGGCCAGCCGCCGCGTGGCCGGTGCCCGCGAGGGATGAGCACGAGACCCGTCGCGGGCGCGATCCGCCCCCGGACCGTCCGCGTCGTGTAGCGGAGCACGAAGGTGCGTCCGGACGGCGCCAGCCGGCTGGCCGGCGGCGCCGTCGAGGTGCCGATCACCCGGCCGGACCGGCCCGGCGCGGGCGCCGCGTTCACCAGAGCCGGCGCAACGACCAGGAGAGCCAGAGGGGCGACCAGGGCCGCCACGGTACGACGCCTCATCAGATGAGGTTCGGCAGCGGCGGCAGGAAGCCGATCTGCGAGGTCGGAGTGGCCTCGAAGGCATCCACCAGATCCCGCTCGGCCGCCAGCACCGGCCGGAGCTGCGGCTGATCGACCGCGTTGATCCCGTCGGCGGCATCGTACAGATAGATCGGACCCGCGATCAGGCTGAAGGTCGGTACGCCGGCGCTCTGCACGAACGAGGCATCCGTCGGCAGGGTCAGCAGCTGGAAGAGAGTCCCGTTGAGCATCGCGGTGCCGTGCAGGTCGTACGCCTTGATCACGCGGGCCAGCTCCGCCTTGAGGCGGAGCCCGACATTCTCGAAGATGCCCCGCGGCTCCGACTGGTCGGTCAACACGAGCTTGCCGTCCCTGATCACGCCCTTGCGGGCGACATGCTCGATCGTCGTGTTGGCCACGATCCGATAGGGCGAAGCGGGATTCTTCACATACTTGCTGACGAAGGCCATGTGCGCCTGGTAGCCGGTGAAGTGCGTGTCGAAGGTGCTGAACATCAGCGTCTTGCCTCGCAAGGCAGTGCGCTTCGCCAGGGCGCCGTAATACCGGGCCAGGGCGAGCACCTCGGAGACGCCGCTGGCATCCTCGACCGCACCCGGACCGAGCGAGTCGTGGTGCGACTGGATCATGATCGTGTCCTTGGACCGCCCACGCAGAATGCCGATCGGCGTCATCGCGGTGACCTTCTTGCGTGTCGTCGTGAGGTGCATCGTGGCCCGGGGGCTCTTCTTCAGCAGGCCACGCAGCCGCGCGGCTTCATTGCGCGTGATCCACATGCCGGGGATCGTCATGGGCGTACGCCGGTAGTACTCGTTGAAGTACTTGTTGGAGTCGAAGTAGTCGGTGAGCACGCCGATCATCCCGACCGCCCCCTTCGCCTGCAGCGACTTGATGCTGCTGGACAGCGAGGTGATGTAGGGATTGGCCGTCAAGAGCGTCTTCACGTCGAGCGCCTCGTTGCGCGGGTCGTAGACGTACTCCATGAAGGGCACCAGCGCCGCGAGAGGCATCTGGAACTTCAGGTCGACGAGCGCGATCTTGCCCTTCACATCCGCGTTCGGGTCGGCCACCAGGTCCACGACCGGAGCAGTCAGGCCCTTGCGGCCGAGCGTGCGTACGCCGGTGGCGGTCGGTCCGCCGATGAAGGAGAAGCCCACCGGGTTCATGTCGATCCGCTGTCCGGCGACCGAGAGGTGGGCACCGCTGGCCTTCCACGAGTACGACGTCGACTTCTCGATCCACACCTTGTCCATGCCCGCCCGGCGCAGTTCGGCGGCGACATACCGAGCCGCCTTGCGACCGCCTCGGGTGCCCGTGGCGCGCGGGGACATCTTCACCAGGTCGCGGACGGTCTTCATCATCCGGTCCCGGCCGGAGAGCAGCCGGTCGTCATGGGGGACCGCGGCACCGAGCGGCGCCGTCAGCGGCCTGACCTGAGGGCTCACCGGCCTGGGGGCTCCGGCCGTCGCCGGTGCCGCGCCCATCGCGGAGAGCGCGACGGAGGCACTGATCAGCGGGGCCGCGAGCAGCAGCGCAGGTCGGGAGAGTGTCGTCGATCGGTGGGCCACGAGATCTCCTCGGGAGACGGAATGAGGACTGCCGGTCACCGCCGGCAATAGACGTAACGACGATTACGTCATTAGGTCACGCGGGCCGTCGTACGACCGCTAACCTGCCCCCATGACCCAGCCCGACGCAGGAATCCTCCGGATCCGCGACGGCGTCTTCTTCACCGTCCCCGAGCCGCTACCCCGGGGGCGCCACCAACTGGGGCGCACGGAGGTGCTGAGCCGCCAACGCGAACGGATGCTGATCGCGATGACCGAGCTGCTCGCCGCGAAGGGGGTCGGAGCGGTCGGACCGGCCGAGGTCGCGAAGCGGGCCGGGGTCTCACTCGATGCCTTCTACGAGTGCTTCGAGGGCAAGGAGCAGTGCATCTTCTCCGGCTACGACCGGTTCATCGGCGTACTCCTCGAGCGATTGCTGGCCGCCGATGTCGAGGGCCAGACCCGGGTGGAACTGGTCGACACCCTGCTCGGTGCCTACATCGAGACGCTGCAGTCGGACCTGGTCGTCGCGCGGGCCTACCAGATGGAGATCGACACGCTCGGGCCCGAGGCGCGCGCCCGCCGGCGCAACTCGCTCCAGCTCTTCGCCGACTACATCCGTGAGGTCGCGGCACGCAAGGAACCAGGCGGTCAGCCGCCGGCATGGATCCCGCGGGCGGCCTATGTCGGCATGGTCTACGCCGCCCGGCAGCTGACCTCGGATGCCCTCGACCTGGCCGCCGAGCCGGACCTCTCGGGGCTGCGTGAGGAGCTGCGCCTCTGGCTCGTCGACACCTTCCGCGATCGCTGAGGCCACCCATCCACAGGCCACCGCGTCGGCGCCCGTCCCGTCGATAAGCTCTCGTCTCGTGACCTCGTCCAAGTCCGAGCGCCTGCTCAATCTCGTGATCCTGCTGCTGGTGTCCCGCACACCGGTCAGCAAGGAACGCATCCGGGAGACCATCGAGGACTACGCGGCCGCCCCCAACATGGAGGCCTTCGACAAGAAGTTCGAGCGCGACAAGGACGAACTGCGCGCCCTGGGCCTGCCGATCGAGACCGCCGCCACGGATGCCTACTTCGACAACGAAGTCGGCTACCGGATCAAGCGCGACGCCTTCGAGCTTCCCGAGATCGATCTCGAGCCCGACGAGGTCGCCGTCCTCGGCCTCGCCGCCCGGGTCTGGCAGCACGCGGGCATGGCGGAGAGCACCTCGGCGGCGCTCCTGAAGCTGCGCGCCGCCGGTCACGACGTCGACCGCGGTGCGATCGACAGCATCCAGCCCACCCTTCCGGCCGAGGACCCGCATTTCGACGACCTGCTCCGGGCGGCACTGGAGCGGCGCGAGGTGAGCTTCGGCTATCGCCGCTCGGGTGAGACCGCCGGCACCCGTCGTCGTCTCCAGCCCTGGGGCGTGCTCACCTCACGGCGACGCTGGTACGTCGTGGGCTTCGACCTGGATCGCGAGGCCGAGCGGATGTTCCGGCTCAGCCGGGTCGAAGGCCCGGTCGAGCTCGGTGGCACGCCGGACTCGTACGCCGTCCCCGCGGGCGTCGACCTTCAATCCCTCGCGCACCGTCTGGCCCCGCGACGCACGCCGACCTCCACCGCCACCGTCCTGGCCCGCTGCGGTGCCGCGACCGGCCTGCGTCGACGGGCCGAGGCCGTCGAGACGGATGTGGAGCCGGGCTGGGACCGGCTGCACCTGCGTGGCGGCATCTGGCTGGCCGAGGCGGTGCTGGCCTTCGGCGACGCCGTCCGCGTCGAGGCGCCGGAGTCCCTGCGCGACGAGGTCGTCGGCCGGCTGCGCCGCCTGGTGGAGGTGCGATGACCGGAACACAGCAGGGTGCGCGTGCCCAGGTGACCCGCCTGCTCGCGATGGTGCCCTATCTCCAGAACCGCGGCGGCGTCGCGCTGCGCGAGATCGCCGCCGACTTCGGCATCTCCACCCAGCAGGTACGCCGCGATCTCAACGTCCTGTGGTTCTGCGGGCTCCCGGGGCTGGGGCCGGGTGACCTGATCGACCTCAACTTCGAGCCGCTCGAGGCCGACGAGGACGGCGTCGTGAAGGTCTCCAATGCGGACTACCTGAGGCGGCCACTCCGGCTCGGCAGCACCGAGGCCTCCGCCCTGACGGTGGCCCTACGCACGCTGCGGGAGTCGAGCACCGACGCCACCCGCGATGTCATCGACCGGGTCCTCGACAAGCTGGAACGCGCCGGCGAGGAGCCGGCGCCGATCGGCACCGGCCCGGTCGCCGAACCGGCCGCGGTGAGTGCCACCCGCCGCACGCTCGCCGAGGCGATCGCCGCGGACCGGCAGCTCCGGCTCGACTACTACGTGCCGGCCCGGGACGAGCGGACCGACCGGGTGGTCGACCCGATCGCCCTCCTCGAGATCGACGGCTTCGCCTATCTCGACGCGTGGTGCCATCGCGCCGACGGGCGGCGTACCTTCCGGCTGGACCGGATCGACGCGGCCGAGGTCCTCGGCAGCGCCCGCCGCCACGCCGACCAGCCCGCCCTCGACCTGGGCACCGGGCTCTTCACTCCCGGCCCGGAGTCCACCCGGGTGCGGCTGCGGCTGAGCCCCGCGGCGCGGTGGCTGGTGGACTACTACCCGGTCGGCGCCATCGACGAGCGTGCCGACGGGGGACTGGACGTCGAACTGCGCGTCACCGAGCCCGGCTGGCTGCATCAGCTCGTCCTCCGGCTGGCCCCCGAAGTGACCGTCCTGGAGCCGGCCGCGTGGGCAGATGTGATCGCGGACCGGGCGCGGGCTACGCTAGCTCTGTACCACTGCTAGGTACGACGCCTAGAAGCTCGAGGAGCAGCTCATGTTCAGGGACATCGGACCGATGGAGATCATCCTCATCCTGGCCGTGCTGGTGCTGCTCTTCGGAGCCAAGAAGCTCCCCGAGTTGGCTCGGGGCAGCGGTCGCGCCCTCCGTATCTTCAAGGCCGAGACCAAGGGCCTGATGGACGACGACGAGGACGAGACGCCGGCCAAGCCCGCCGAGCTGCCCTCCACCGTCGACCAGCAGGGACAGGCACGGGTCGAGGGCGAGGCGCAGCGCCACCCCGACACCACCGACTGACACCGCATGGCAGTTAAGGGCTTCCTGGATCTCTTCCGGGGGAAGCCACAGGACGCCGTGGGCGAGGGCGGCCAGATGTCGCTCACGGACCACTTCCGCGAGCTTCGGGCACGGCTGTTGCGCGTCATCGTGGTCATGGTGGTCGCGCTCATCGTCGGCTTCGCCATCTACGGCAAGCTGACCGACCTGCTGATGCAGCCCTACAACGACGCCCGCGAGATGCTGGGCAAGGAGCGGACCACCTCGCCGTACGTCGGTGGCATCGGCGGGCCGATCATGCTCAACCTCAAGCTCTCCGGGATGTTCGCGCTGGTGGTGACCAGTCCCTACTGGCTCTACCAGATCTGGGCTTTCATCGTGCCCGGCCTGCACGCCAACGAGAAGAAGTGGACCCGGGTCTTCGTCTTCACCGCCGGACCGCTCTTCCTGGCCGGCGTCGGCGTGGGCTACTGGATCATGCCGAAGGGTCTCCAGGTCCTGATCAGCTTCACGCCGAAGGACGTTCAGAACCTGGTCGGCCTCAACGAGTACTTCTCCTTCCTCGTCCAGATGCTCCTGGTCTTCGGCATCTCCTTCGAGATCCCGCTCTTCGTGCTGCTGCTCAACCTCGCCGGCGTCGTCAAGGGCGAGGCGCTGGCGCGCTACCGCCCGTGGATCGTGGTGAGCATCTTCGTCTTCGCCGCCGTCGCGACACCGTCCACCGATCCCTTCTCGATGCTGATGCTGGCGATCCCGATGACGGTGCTCTTCCTGATCGCCGAGGTCCTCGCCCGGATCATCGACCGGCGCCGGGCGCGTGCCGCCGACAAGGGCTGGGACGACGATGCGGCGTCCCCGCTGTGATGAACTGGCTGCGATGAGCTCACGCCTCGACGACTTCGCCTCCGACCTCGCCTTCCCGATGGACGCCTTCCAGGTGAAGGCCTGCCTGGAGGTCGACGCCGGTCACTCGGTGTTGGTGGCGGCGCCGACGGGCTCGGGCAAGACGATCGTCGGTGAGTTCGCCGTACACCTGGCACTGGCCGAGGGCCGGAAGGCCTTCTACACGACGCCCATCAAGGCGCTCTCGAACCAGAAGTTCCACGACTTCTGCGAGCGCTTCGGCGCCGCGAATGTCGGCCTGCTCACCGGCGACAGCAGCATCAACGGCGACGCGCCCGTGGTCGTGATGACCACCGAGGTGCTGCGGAACATGATCTACGCCGGCTCCCAGACGCTCATGGGACTCGGGTACGTCGTCATGGACGAGGTGCACTACCTCGCCGACCGGATTCGTGGCGCGGTCTGGGAAGAGGTGATCATCCACCTCCCCGAGTCGGTGTCCCTGATCGCCCTGTCCGCGACCGTGAGCAATGTCGAGGAGTTCGGGGAGTGGCTGGGCACCGTCCGCGGTGAGACCCGGACGATCCTCGAGGAGACCCGGCCGGTGCCGCTCTTCCAGCACATGCTGGTCGGCCGCCGCATGTACGACCTCTTCGCCCGGGGCAGCGACCAGCGGCTCAATCCCGAACTCGTCCGCGTCGCGCGCGACGACTGGGCCAGCCGGCAGATGCGCGACCGGCGCAGTCCCAAGGGCAGCAATCGCGGCCGAGGTCGCCAGGTCGGCAACGGCCGCCGGGTCTGGATCCCCTCGCGCGCCGAGGTCGCCGTCCAGCTGGATCGCGACGGCTTGCTGCCCGCGATCGTCTTCATCTTCAGCCGGCTGGGCTGCGATGCGGCCGTGCAGCAGTGCCTCAACGCGAACATCAAGCTGACGACGCCGGCCGAACGCGACGAGATCTACGCCTTCGTCGAGGAGAAGTGCGCCCATCTCCCCGAGGCGGACCTCCAGGTACTCGGCTACGACCAGTTCCTCGACGGCCTGACCCGCGGCGTCGCCGCGCACCACGCGGGGCTGCTGCCGACCTTCAAGGAGTGCGTCGAGGAACTCTTCTCGCGGAGTCTCTGCAAGCTCGTCTTCGCGACGGAGACCCTGGCGCTGGGCATCAACATGCCCGCGCGTTCCGTCGTACTGGAGAAGCTGTCGAAGTGGAACGGCGAGACCCACGCCGACATCACGCCGGGGGAGTACACCCAGC
>JASLCW010000035.1 GCA_030151765.1 Marmoricola sp. | reverse complement strand
CGCACAGGCGTAAAGCGCTTGTTGCTCACGTCCTCAGGCGTCAGCGGCATGACATCACCCATTCGTTGGTAGTAGACAGTCCGAGTAGTTCATCACTCTAGCCTCACGGGGCACCAACTGTCGTCACAGGAACAGCCGCAGGTTGATCACCTGCAACACGTTGGCGAGGATCAGTACCACGAGAAAGCTCAGGTCGATCAGCATGCCACCAATCCGCATCGGAGGCAGAATCCGGCGTACGGCGCGGATCGGCGGATCGGTCGCGGTATAGACCCCCTCGAGAGCCACGAGCAGCACTCCGTGGGGCTCCCAGGCCCGGGCGAACATCTGCATCCAGTCGACCACCAGCCGAGCCAGCAGCAGCAGGACGAAGAGGTACAGGGCAAGCTCGATGACGCTGCCCACGGTCTGCATGCGGCGACTCTACCGGGGTGGTGCGAGCGTCCCGATCAGGACTGGTTGAAGAAGCCGCCCTCGGCGAGCCGCTGCTTGTCCTCGGCAGCCACCGCGACATTGGGCGGGGTGAGCAAGAACACCTTGCTGGTGACCCGCTCGATCTGGCCGCGCACCGAGAAGATCAGGCCTGCGGCGAAGTCGACCAGACGCTTCGCGTCGGCATCGCTCATCTCGGAGAGGTTCATGATCACCGGGATGCCGTCGCGGAAGTTCTCGCCGATCACGCGCGCCTCGTTGTAGGTGCGCGGGTGCAGGGTGACGATCCGCGACATCGCCGCGGCGGGTGCCGGGCGCGGCGCGGCTGCGGCCTGGCGACGACGGTCGTCCAGCTTCGCGACCGGGCGGGCCGGCTCGATGTGCGTGGCCTGGGTCGGCTCGGCGTCATAGCCCCGGTCGGGGGCGCGGTCGTAACCGCGCTCGGCCGATCGGTCGTAGCCGTCGTTGCCGTAGCTGTCGTCGTACTCGCCCTCGGCGTCCTCGAGCAGACCGAGGTACACACCCATCTTCCGCATCGCGCCGCTCATGAGCCTCATCCTCTGCAGGTTGTGCGCCGCGAGAACGGCGCGCTGTCGACGTACGAAAAACTACTTGATCGGGGGCCTCATCCCGAGGATTGCCGAGCCAATCCGCACGTGTGTCGCGCCGGATCGCACCGCAGCCTCGAGATCCCCGCTCATCCCGGCGGAGATCTGCGTGGCCGCCGGCTCGATCGAACGCACCCGTGCGGCCACCTGGGCGAGCCGCTCGAAGGCGGGCACGGGATCGGCGCCCAGCGGTGCCACCGCCATCACGCCGCGCAATCGCAGCGACGACTGCGCGGCGACGGCCTCGGCGAGTGCCTCCACCTGGACGGGGTCGACACCGGACCGAGCGCCGGTCGAGTCGGGATCGTCCAGCGAGATCTGGACGAGTACGTCGACGACCCGCCCACTCTCGGCCGCTCCGCGAGCCAGCGGAGCCACCAGCTTGGCCCGGTCCACCGACTCGACGACATCGGCGTAACGGGGCACGGCCGCGGCCTTGTTGGACTGCAGCCCGCCGATGTAGTGCCAGCGCAGGCCGGGGCACTGTGCCGCGACCTGGGCGTGCTTGGCCTCGGCTTCCTGGTGGCGGTTCTCCCCCACGTCGGTGACACCGAGGTCGGCCAGCAGCACCACATCGGAGGCGGGGAAGAACTTCGTCACCACGGTCAGGGCGACCTCGTCGGAGCTGCGTCCGGCGTCCAGGGCGGCGGCACGGATCCGTTCGCGGGTCCGCTCGAGGTTGTGCGCGAGTTCGTCGCGGCGGGTCATGGTCGTCTCCTGATCAGGCCGGCCAGGCGGCCGGCTCCGGCACCGTCACGACGATAGGAGTAGAGCGTCGGGGTCTCACGGGTGCATGCCGATACGTCCACGACCCGGCAGTCGAGGGCCTCGAGCTGGCTGGTCACACCGGCTCCGATGTCGAGCGCCGGAGTGCCCCACGAGGTGGTCGCCCACGCCGCCGGTACGACGGCCGCCGCCTGCTCGCGCATCTCCTCCGGAACCTCGTAGCAGCGCCCACACACGTGGGGCCCGATCCAGGCGGTGATCCCCTGCGCGCCCAGCTCGCGCATCCGGGAGACCGTCGCGGCAACGACCTCGGCGAGCATCCCCGGACGGCCGGCATGCGCGGCACCGATCACCTCGCCGTCACCGCTGGCCAGAAGCACCGGGACGCAGTCGGCGACCCGCACGGCGAGAACCAGGTCCGGGGAGAAGGCAACGAGTCCGTCGCAATGCGGATCCCACGTGCTCGAACGCCAGTCCTCGACGGTCTCGACCCGGGCGCCGTGGACCTGGTTCATGTCCAGGAGCGAGGCACCGGGCGCGAAGTCCTCCAGGACTCGTCGCCAGTTCTCCGCGATCGCGTCGGGCGCATCCTCGGAGACCCTGGCCAGGTTGAGCTCGTCGTACGGCGCAGCACTGACCCCGCCGAGCCGGTCCGTGAAGGCCAGCTCGACGGGGCCTGCGGCACCACGCCAGAAGAACACCCGGGTCGCGAGTCCTACTTCAGGAACTCGGGGATGTCGAGGTCATCGTCGAAGTGCTGGTTCGACGACTGCTGAGCACCCACCGAGGCCGGCTGGCGGACCTGCTGGTCCGGCTGCTGGCTCTGCTGCTGGGACTGGGCCGGCTGCTGCGCCTGCGGAGCGGGCTGAGCCTGGGCCTGGACCGGCTCGGGCTGGCGCTGCTCGGCGACCGAACGGGCGGCCGCCCGGGTCTCCTCCTGCGTCTGCTGGGTGCGCACCGGCTGCGCCGGCGCATTGCCGCGCAGGCCGCTGGCGCCCTCGCGGCGCTTGGGCCGGCCGCCCTCGAAGCCCGCCGCGATCACCGTGACCCGCACCTCGTCGCCGAGGGCGTCGTCGATGGTCGCGCCGAAGATGATGTTGGCGTCGGGGTGCACCGCGTCCGAGACCATCGCGGCCGCCTCGTTGATCTCGAAGAGACCGAGGTCGGAGCCACCGGCGATGGAGAGCAGCACGCCCTGGGCGCCGTCGATCGACTCCTCGAGCAGCGGGCTGGAGACCGCCGCCTCGGCCGCCTCGACGGCGCGGTTCTCACCACGGGCCGAACCGATGCCCATGAGCGCCGAACCGGCATTGGACATCACGGACTTCACGTCGGCGAAGTCGAGGTTGATCAGGCCCGGGGTGGTGATCAGGTCGG
>JASLCW010000442.1 GCA_030151765.1 Marmoricola sp. | reverse complement strand
TCGTGCGGCCCACGATCATCGAGTCCACCGACCCGACCGACGAGATCTTCACGACCGAGTACTTCGGCCCGATCCTGGCCGTCCACGTGTACGACGACGCCCGCTTCGAGAAGGTGGCCGACCAACTCGAGTCGGTCTCGCCCTATGCGCTCACCGGCGCGGTGATCGCGCAGGACCGGCAGGTGATCGACTGGGCCAGCGAGCGGCTGCGCTTCGCGGCGGGCAACTTCTACGTCAACGACAAGCCCACCGGCGCGGTCGTGGGCCAGCAGCCCTTCGGCGGCGCCCGCGCCTCGGGGACCAACGACAAGGCCGGCTCACCGGCCAACCTCGCCCGCTGGACCAGTCCCCGGTCGATCAAGGAGACCTTCGTCCCCCCGACCACGCACACTTACCCCCACATGAGCTGAATGGCGCGAGCGGCGCTGCGCTCCTGAGCGTCGTCGCCTCACCCGCCGTGGCGGCTTCCGCCGGTGCCGCTAGTGCTCAGCCAGCCACTTCACGCCGACCTTGTTCTCGGCCTTCAGGGCGCGCAGCAGCATCCCGCCGATGAAGTCCTCGAGCTTGCCGCCGATCAGCGGCATGTTCACCTTCACCTGCACGTCGACGGTCTCGATGACACCCCCGGCATCACCGGCGATGGTGATCGTCCCCTTCATCTCACCGGGTTTGCCGGGGATGGACACGTGCAGGTCGGCCGAGGTGGGGGAGTGCCAGGTCTCCTCCTGCAGGATGTTGATCTTGGCGCCCACCAGCTTCTTGGCGAAGGAGGGCACCTCGTCGGCGGGCCGGTACTGGTCGACGCGGACGGTCATGCCCTCGCCCGCCGTCGTGATCTCGACGGTGCGCTCGGGATAGCGCTGGTACTCGCACACGGCCTCGCGGAACTCGGGGCTCGCGAGCATCGCGTAGACCTGCTCCGGGGTGGCGCCGTCGTACCGCATCTCGTGCCGCAACGGGGTGGTCATCTGGCACCGCCCAACCAGGCCTGGCCCACGCCGTACTCCTTGGTGAAGCCGGCGTCGGTGAGTTCTCCGACCAGCTTCTCCAGCTTGCCGCCGACCAGCGGCACGCTCGCCTTGATGTCGAGCTTGTAGGTCAGGGTGCTGCCATTGCCCGCGGACGCGAGGGTGAGGCTGCCGGTGATCGAGGTCGGCTTGCCCGGGGTGTCGACGGCGAAGTCGGCGCGCGAGGTCTCGCCGGAGCCGTGCCAAGTGATCGTCTTGATCGCGCGCGTCGAGTCGCCGACGAACTTCTTCGCGAAGGACGGCACCCCGGCCACCTCCTGCAGCTCGTCGGTCGTCACCGTGTCGCCGTCGACCGTGGTGCTGCTGGAGCGAGCACCGGTCGCGGCCGCCACCTTGTCCCAGTAGGCCGGGTCGCTCAGCATCGCCCGGACATCGTCGACGCTGGCGTCGTAGCTCAACTCACGAGTGAGATTCATGCGCCTCACCCTAGTGTGGGCGACATGGCTGATGTGAGTTTCGGTGAAGAGGGCGCGCTGCTGACCTACGGGAGCTATCTCCGGCTTCCCGTCCTCCTGGACGCGCAGCACCTGGAGTCGGATCCACCGGCACACGACGAACTGCTCTTCATCACCATCCATCAGGTCTACGAGCTCTGGTTCAAGCAGTTGCTGCACGAGGCGGACGCCGCCCGGGACGCGATGCAGGCCGGCGAACTCTGGCGGGCCCGGCACTGGCTGAACCGGATGCATGTCATCGAGCGACTGCTGGTGCAGCAGATCGACGTACTCGAGACGATGACCCCGCAGGACTTCCTGGAGTTCCGCCAGCGTCTGGCGCCCGCGAGCGGCTTCCAGTCGGTGCAGTTCCGCGAGCTCGAATTCGCCTCGGGCTCCAAGGACCCGGCCTATGTCGGGCGCTTCCGCGGCCTGACCGAGGCGGAGACGGCGCGACTGCACCGACGGCTCGACGAGCCGACGCTGTGGGATGCCTTCGTCGGGGTACTCGAGGCGGCCGGTCTCGACACCGACGGCGAGGCCGCCGTGCGTGAGTCGCTGCGGACCGTCGCCCACGATCGCGGCCGGTACGCCGACGTCTGGGCGCTCGCCGAGGCGCTCCTGCAGCACGACGAGCTGGCCGCCGCGTGGCGGGCGCGCCATGTCGTCATGGTCGAGCGGATGATCGGCACCAAGACCGGCACCGGAGGCTCCACCGGGGCCGGATATCTGCGCACGCGCCTCGATCTGCGCTACTACCCGCTCCTGTGGGATTTGCGGTCCCTGCTCTGATCCGCAGGACGGTCTCGCATTCGAGAACCGAGTCTTCGGCGATTCGGTTGTAGGCGCGGGTGCCCGACCCTAATCTGAACTCGTGGTGCTCGAGGCAGACATCCCAGGCTCAGAACCAGACTCCGAGGTCATGCACGACCTGCTGACCGACCAGCTCGAGCGGGTGTGCACGTACGCGGCCGATCAGGCCGCCCAGCACGGCGCGGCGACGCTCGGCGGCATCGGCGTGCCGGGCCTCTTGCGGCGTTACTACCAGCACGTCTCCGCCGAGGATCTCGCGGAGCGCTCCGACGTCGACCTCTACGGCACCGTGATGTCGCACCTCGGCCTGGCCCGGCAGCGGCCCCAGGGCACCGCGCTGGTGCGCGTCTACACGCCCACCGTCCCCGTGCAGGGCTGGTCGGCCCGCGGCCACACGGTCGTCGAGGTGGTCACCGACGACATGCCCTTCCTGGTGGACTCGGTGACGATGGCGCTCGAGGCCACCCAGCACGACGTGCACCTGGTGATCCACCCGCAGTTCGTCGTACGACGTGACATGAGCGGCGATCTGCAGGAGATGCTGGACGACCATCGCTCCGCGGGCGCCCACGACCTGTCCCGCGAGTCCTGGATGCACCTGGAGATCGACCGCGTCGCCGACGACCAGCTCGGTGAACTCGAGGCTGCCCTGCAGAAGGTGCTCACCGACGTACGCGAGGCCGTCGAGGACTGGGACCGGATGCACGCCGTCGCCGACCAGATCATCGAGGACCTCGGCGCCAACCCGCCGCCGCTGCCCGAAGAGGAGGTCGCGCAGGCGCGTGCCCTGCTCGGCTGGCTGGCCGACAACCACTTCACCTTCCTCGGCTATCGCGAGTACCGGCTCAGCCGCGAGGGCGATGACGAGGTGCTGACCGGCGTACCCGGCACCGGCTACGGCATCCTGCGCTCCGACCCGGCGGGCCCGACCGTGTTGCCGCCCCTGGTCGCCGAGCGCGCCCGCGAGCGCAAGCTGCTGGTGCTGGCCAAGGCGAACTCGCGGGCCACGGTGCACCGGCCCGTCTATCTCGACTACGTCGGCGTGAAGACCTTCGACGCCGCCGGCGAGATCGTCGGCGAGAAGCGCTTCCTCGGCCTCTTCTCCTCAGCCGCCTACACCGAGTCCATCGCCCGCATCCCCTTGCTGCGTGAGAAGGCCGCGGCGGTGCTGGCCCAGGCCGGCTTCGAGGCGATGAGCCACGCGGGCAAGGCGCTGATGGACGTCCTCGAGACCTATCCGCGCGACGAGCTCTTCCAGACCCCGACCGATCAGCTGGTGCCGATCGCCTCGCAGGTGATGCACATCCGGGAGCGCCGGCAGCTGCGCCTCTTCGTACGGCGGGACATCTACGGGCGGTTCGTCTCCTGCCTCGTCTACCTGCCGAGGGATCGCTACAACACCGCGGTGCGCGAGCGGCTGGCCAGGATCCTGCGCCAGCAGCTCAACGCCGAGACCGTGGAATACACCGCCCACGTGGGCGAATCCTTCGCCGCGCGGCTGCACTTCGTCGTACGGCCGCGAACCGGCGAGCGCATCGACGAGATCGACGTACCGGACCTCGAGCGCCGGCTCGCCGACGCGGCCCGGTCGTGGCGCGACGACCTCCAGACGGCCGTCATCACCGAGTACGGCGAGGAGACCGGAAGTCACCTGGCACGCTCCTACGCGGATTCCTTCCCGGAGGCCTACAAGGAGGACTATCCGGCACGCACCGGAGCCGTCGACCTCGGCCTGCTCGAAGCGATCACGGGTGACGAGGGCATCGACCTGTCGCTGTACGAGCGGATCGGCGCCCGCAGAGGTGAGGTGCGGCTGAAGATCTATCGGATCGGTGCCCCGCTCTCGCTCTCCCAGGTGCTCCCGATCCTGTCCGACATGGGTGTCGAGGTCGTCGACGAGCGCCCGTACGAACTGGAGAACCTCGAGCGGCAGAGCCACATCTACGACTTCGGCCTGCGCTATCGCGACCACCTGCCGGCCAATGCGCGCGAGCTCTTCCAGGATGCGGTGGCGGCCGTCTGGGACGGCCGCAACGAGAGTGATCGCTTCAACGCACTGGTGCTCGCCGCCGGCCTGACCTGGCGGCAGGTCTCGGTGCTGCGCGCCTATGCCCGCTATCTGCGGCAGGGGAGCACTCCCTTCGCGCTGGACTCCTTCGAGGACGCCCTGCGCGAGAATGTCGCGATCACGCACGACCTCGTGGCGCTCTTCGAGGCACGCTTCGACCCGGCGGCGACGCTCGACCCGGCAGACGCCGGCCGGGTCCGCTCGTGTGCGGCGCTCGTCGAGCGGATCACGACCGCCCTCGACGAGGTGTCCAGCCTCGACCACGACCGGATCCTGCGTTCCTATCTCACGGTCATCCAGGCGACGCTGCGGACGAACTACTTCCAGACCGACGCCGCGGCGGGGGGTGCCGCGCCGAAGCCGTACATCTCCTTCAAGCTCGACCCGGCGATCGTGCCCGAGCTGCCCGAGCCGCGGCCGCGCTTCGAGATCTTCTGCTATTCGCCGCGGGTCGAGGGCGTGCACCTGCGCTTCGGTGCGGTCGCCCGAGGCGGGCTGCGGTGGTCGGACCGTCGTGACGACTTCCGGACCGAGGTGCTCGGCCTGGTCAAGGCGCAGATGGTCAAGAACACCGTCATCGTGCCGGTGGGCGCGAAGGGCGGCTTCTATTGCAAGCAATTGCCCGATGCCGCGGTCGATCGCGATGCCTGGCTTGCCGAGGGTGTCGCCTGCTATCGCACCTTCATCTCGAGCCTGCTCGACCTCACCGACAACATCGTCCCCGGCGCCGACGGTCGCGAGGTCGTGCCGCCGGCGCTCGTCGTACGGCACGACCCCGACGACACCTACTTGGTGGTCGCCGCTGACAAGGGCACCGCCACCTTCAGTGACATCGCGAACGGGATCTCCGCCGACTACGGCTTCTGGCTGGGTGACGCCTTCGCCTCGGGAGGCTCGGTCGGCTACGACCACAAGGCGATGGGCATCACCGCCAAGGGCGCCTGGGTGTCGGTGCAGCGCCACTTCCGCGAGATGGGCGTCAACTGCCAGGCCGAGGAGTTCAGCTGCGTCGGCATCGGCGACATGTCCGGCGATGTCTTCGGCAACGGCCTGCTCTGCAGCCCGAAGACGAAGCTGGTGGCCGCCTTCGACCACCGCGACATCTTCCTCGATCCCACTCCGGACCCGGAGACCTCGTACGCCGAGCGGCTGCGGCTCTTCGCCCTGCCGCGCTCGTCGTGGAAGGACTACGACACCGCCCTGATCTCCGCGGGTGGCGGCGTCTTCCCGCGTTCGGCGAAGTCGATCCCGCTCAGCCCGCAGGTGCGGGAGGCTCTCGGCGTTGAGGCCGACCGGATGACGCCCAGCGAGCTGATGCAGGCGATCCTGCTGGCGCCCGTCGACCTCCTCTGGAACGGCGGCATCGGCACCTACGTGAAGGCGCGCTCGGAGTCGCACGCCGATGTCGGTGACAAGGCCAACGACGCGATCCGCGTGGACGGACGCGATCTGCGGGTGCGCTGTGTCGGCGAGGGCGGCAACCTGGGCCTCACACAGCGCGGTCGCATCGAGTACGCCGAGCGCGGTGGCCGGATCAACACCGACTTCATCGACAACTCCGCCGGTGTGGACACCTCCGACCACGAGGTGAACATCAAGATCCTGCTCGATCACGTGGTGGCCTCCGGCGATCTCACCGGCAAGCAGCGCAATGACCTGCTCGCCTCGATGACCGACGAGGTGGCCACGCTGGTGCTGGCCGACAACTACCAGCAGAACCTGGCGCTGGCGAACTCGCTGGCGCAGGCGCCGGCACTGCTGCACGTGCACGAGGACTGGATGCGCACACTCGAACGCGACGGCCTGCTCAACCGCGAGCTCGAGGCACTGCCCTCGCGACGCGAGGTCGCCAAGCGGCTGGAGCGCCGTGAGGGCCTGACCTCGCCGGAGATGGCCGTCCTGATGTCCTACACGAAGATCGTGCTGGCCGAGCGCCTGCTCGAGACCGATCTCGCCGACAGTGCCTTCTTCCGCAATCTGCTCTTCGGCTACTTCCCCTCCCAGATGCGGCAGGGCTACCGGCAGCAGATGGAGGAGCACCAGCTGCGCCGCGAGATCGTGGTGACCGAGTTGGTGAACTACCTGGTCAATCGCGCCGGCATCACCTATTACCACAGGCTCTCCGGCGAGACCGCGGCGAGCATCGACGTGCTCGCCCTGGCCAATTTCGTGTCGCGGGAGATCTTCGGCGCGCCCGCCCTGTGGCAGCGGATCGCCGAGCTCGACAACACCATCGACGCCGGCGTCCAGACCCGGATGCGGATCGAGGTGCGCACCCTCGTGGAACGGGCCAGCCGCTGGATCGTCAGCAATCGCCGCACGCCCCTGGACGGCGAGGCACTGGTGGACCAGTTCGAGGTGCCCGTGCAGCGGCTGATGCAGGAGCTCCCCGAGCTGATGAGCGGGCTCGAGCTGGAAGCCTGGGAAGGCCGTCGCGACGAGCTGATCGCGGCCGGCGTACCGGAGGACCTGGCGACCTCGATCGCGGCCTGCGCACCGGCGTACATGCTGCTCGGGATCGTCGAGACCAGTGCGCGAGACACGGCGTCGGGTCGAGCGGGCGACCCCGCCGAGGTGGCCCGGGTGCACTTCGACATCGGCGAGCGGCTCGGCCTGCCGAAGGTGGTCGCCCGGATCCTGGCGCTGCCCCGTGAGGATCGCTGGCAGACGATGGCCCGGGCGGCGCTTCGCGATGACCTGCACGCCGTACACGCCCAGCTGACCGCGCAGGAGCTCGCCGGAGCGGCTCCGTCCGAGGACCTGGTCCGTGCCGCCGCCGGACAGCTGGCCCAGGTCTGCGACGACGAGCGCACCGACCTGGCCCGGATGTCGGTGGCGCTGCGGATCGTGCGCTCGCTCGTCGGCTAGATACGCTCACCGGCATGACCTCGCTCTTCACCACCCCGGCGGCACTGGTACGCCGGCACCTGCTGGCTCCGGCGGCCGCGCTGATCGGGCAGCCGCTGGCCAGCCCGCTCGCCGGGAAGATCGTCATGGTCACCGGCGCCTCGTCGGGCGTGGGGGAGGCGACCGCGAAGGCCGTCGCCGCGCGCGGCGGCATCGTGATCGCGGTGGCGCGACGCCAGGACCACCTGGACCGGGTCGTGGCCGAGATCGAGAGCGAGGACGGCGTCGCCTTCGGGATCGCCTGCGATCTGACCGATCCGGCCGCCGTGGACGCACTCGTCGAACGAGTGCTGGCCGAGCACGGCCACGTCGACATGCTGGTCAACAACGCGGGGCGCTCGATCCGGCGCAGTCTCGACCTCAGCTACGACCGGATGCACGACTTCGAACGCACCATGGCGATCAACTACTTCGCACCGGTGCGGCTGACGATGGCGCTGCTGCCCTCGATGCGCGAGCGGCACGGCGGACACGTGGTCAACGTGGTCACCTGGGGGGTGCAGCTCAAGGCGCCCAAGTTCGCCGCCTACATCGCCTCCAAGACCGCGCTCGACAGCTTCGCCCGGATCGCCGGACGAGAGGCCTGGTTCGACAACGTCACCTTCACCAATGTGCGGCTCTCGCTGGTCCGCACGGACATGATCGTGGCGACCGAGGCCTATCGCCATGCACCGGCCAAGACGGCGGCCGAGGCCGCGGAGATCGTCGTACGCGCGCTGGAGGACCGGCCGCTGACGGTGGGCACCGTGGTCAGCAATCTCGGCGAGATCGCCAATATCGTGGCACCCCGGCTGACCGACTTCGCGATGGCGACGATGAATCAGCGGATGCCCGATTCCCGGGCAGCACGGGGGAGCGGCCGCGAAGCGCTCCTGTAGTCATCGGCCGGATGTCGAGGTGTCCTGCTATCGGATCTTCCTGGACTTCGAGGTCACCGACACCGCGAGCCGGTCGGGGAAGCTGCAGGTCACCCGGACGGATACCTTCTTCCCGCGGTCCTTGGCCGTGAGCTTGTACGACGCCTTGCGCGCGTGCTTGATGGCCTTGTGCCGGCGCAGCCATTGATAGCGTGCCGTCGCCCCGGACGGTGTCGGTGTCGCCTGTACGACGTACAGCTTGCGGCCCACGCGGGCCTTGCCCTTGATGGTGGGCCGTGGGCACGAGGTCGTGGTGGGTCCGGCTTGCCAGTCGGGCTGGGCGTCGAGCGCCGCGTTGTTGGTGAGGCGGAGCAGGCCGGTCCCGTTGGGATTCATCGCATAGATCTCCCAGTTTCCGCTGCGGTTGCTGTTGAAGGCGATCCTGCGTCCGTCCGGTGACCAGCTCGGTTGATTGTCCTGTGCGCTGTCGTGGGTGATCCGGGTCTGACCGACCCCGGCGGCGGTCATGACGTAGATCTGATTGGTGCCGGTGCGGTCGCTGCCGAAGGCGATCTCGGTGCCGTCGGGCGACCAGTAGGGAAACCAGTCCGTGGCCGCATCGGAGGTGAGCCTGCGCAGGTCGGAGCCGTCCGGTTTCATCGAGTACACGTTCAGGTTGTCGTCGCGGTTGGAGTAGAGGGCGATCCGGTTGTCTCCGGCGGACCAGACCGGCTGCTGGTCCGTGGTGCTCGGCGACAGCCGCGTGGTCACTTGGGTGGCATCGCTGCCGTCGGCATTGGCGATGTAGATCGAGCGATTGGTGAACGGAAAGATCGGGCTGACGTTGGCGCCGGCGTCGAAGGCGATCTTGGTGCCGTCGGGGGACCAGGAGGGGAACTCGGCCACGTCGGCGATATTGGTGATCTGACGCGGATTCGAACCGTCGGCGTTCATCGTGAAGATCTGGGTGGAACCGCTGCGGTTGCTCTGGAAGGCGATCTTGGTGCCGTCCGGTGACCATCTCGGGTTCTGGTCGTCGGCAACGGTGTTGGTCAGGCGCCGTTGGTTCGAGCCGTCCGCACTCATCGTGTAGATCTCGTTGTTGCCGTCCCGGTCGCTGACGAACACGATTCGGCCGGACGCTCCCGGTACTAGGGCAGGCGCGCTGGGCATCGGGCCGACGAGGAGGGCCGTGATGCCGCCCGCCACCAAAGCCTGGATGATCCGTCTTCCCGTCAGTCCGCGCATTCAGGGATCATCGATCAGCACCCTTCGGGAAATCTTCAGGGTTACCCTCAGGGCGGGTCGGTGGAGGCTAGCTACCGGTGCCGCCGAGCGAATTGGCGAATTTCTTCGCCACGCCCGGATTGGGTACGCCGAGCGGGTCGGCGAAGACGATCACATTGCTGGTGTAGCCGTCGCCGGTCCAACCGGTGCAGGTGATCAGGACCAGGCGATTGTGCGGCCGGTCCTGGTTGAAGAGCTCTTCGGCGTGGTCCGCGACCTGCTTCTTGCTGTAGACCAGCACCTGGGTCTCGCGGTACCAGACGGTGCCCTGTTTGGTGATCACCTTGACGATGGCGCCGTTCTGGATGGACCCGAGATTGTCCATCTGGCCACCACCGGTGTGCACGGTGTGGCCGGTGATCACGGTCTGTCCCTTGGCATCGCCGACCTTGGCGCTGCCGTCCCACCAGCCGACGTCCTTGAAATTGCTCGGCGGGGTCAGCGTCGAGTCCTTCACCGAGATCGGCACGATCGGGGCGTCGACGTGCAGGGAGGGAATGACCAGGCGGACCGGTGCCAGCTGGGTGCCGAGCGCGTGGAAGTCGGACTTCTTCGGCGCCGGGCCCAGCGGATACACCAGCCCGCCCACGGTGGCCCCGAGCAGCAGCACGAGGACCGCCAACGTCAGAACACGCCCCGTGCGCTCGAGGCGGTCCAACACCGAAGCCGCTGTGTTCAATCGGCTGAGTCGCCGATTCGGCTTCGGTAGTCGGATCACCTGCGAGTCGCTCGGGGCGTGTTTCTGGCTGTGTCTGTTACGTCAGCGTGGCTGGATCAGCCGCGCGGCATCCCGTAGCGCCGGTAGGCAGCAGCACCCGCAACGCCGGTCATGGCGAGGAGCGCCGCAACGGCGGCCAGGATCTCGGTGCCGTGGCTGTTACCGGCCACACCCGAGTCGACGTTGGTCGGAACACCCTTGGTGGGCGTGGCGGTCGGCGACGGGTTCGGGGTCGGGGTCCCGGTCGGCGGGGCCGCGACGCGCGAGTTCGGGCCGCAGGTCACGTGACCGATGATGCCGCCGATGAGCGAGCCACCGGTGAACTGCTTGAGAGCCGGCAGGACCTGCAGGTCGAGGGCGGTGGCCTCGAAGGTCTTCGCCTTCTGCGGGACCGGCTGCGCGTTCAGGGTGATGTTGAGGACATTGTCCTCGAGCGGCTTGAGGAGCGGCTGCAGGGCGCTGACCAGCGGGGAGATCAACGAACTCTGGAGCTGGGGAACCACGGTCTTGAGCAGGTCGCCGAGGGTGCCGGTGAGCTGCTTGAGCGGGTCGAGGATCAGACGCAGGGTGCCCAGGATGCTGTTGTCCGGGATGGTGCTGACCGGGCTGTCCAGCACGTTGGTGACCTCGGTGGTCACAGCGTCGAGAACGACCTGGGTGACCTTGTCGAGGTTGGTCAGCACGTGAGTGTTCGGCGCCGGGTCGGCCGGGAGGTCAACGAGCTTGTAGGTCGACTTGCCCAGGGTCAGGCCGAGGTGGCTGTTGGCGATGGTCGCCTTGCCGGTGGCGCTGTCGGGGTTGGCGGTGCACATGGCTGCGACAACGCCCAGCGAGCCGGTCAGGCCGACATTGCCGAGGGTGTCGCTGAGCGCCTTGGTGACCGGACCGAGCAGCGCACTCTGCAGCGCGGTGGCCAGGGGGCCGTTGAGGCCGAGGGTGCCGACGATCTGGCCGACGATCGAGTTCGGGTCCGCCACGAGGTTGCCGAGGTCGAAGTTCGCCAGGCTGAGGCTGGTCGCCTGGCCGCCGTCGATGGAGCAGGGCTTGTTGCCGACCTGGACCAGGCCGCCGCCCTGGCCGGTGAGACCGGCGCAGGCGCTCGAGGTGCCGTCGCTGTGGGCGTAGGCGTCCTGCAGCACGACGCCGAGGCCGGCGATGTTGGTGCCCGGAGCCACACCCGCGACGTTCGGGATCGTGTTCTCGGTGTGCTTGTTCTGCGTCTTGCCGTCATTGGTTGCGTAGGTGGTGTCCGTAACGACCTTGTTGCCGGCGATCGCGAGGTTGATCCCGTTTGCGGAACCCTGCGAGATGGTGCCGGCCGCCATGGCGGGGCCACCCGCGAGCAGCGCCAGCGAGGCGACGCCAGCGACGGCGCCGGCCTTGAACAGATAACGATTCACGAGACTTCCCTCTGGTCCGTTGGCATTCGCTCGACCACACGTGGGCATAACGCGGCGTAGTCGATCGGAAACGACAACGAGCACCGTATCGAAAGGTGATGCACAGCCGCTACTCGGGTCTCGTAAGTATTCGTGTGATCTTGTCCGGTCGGAATGGCCGATTTACGGCAAAACCGGCATCGAATCCGGGGGGAGGCCCGGCAAATCTCCCGGAAAATGCCTCAGACGGCCTCGCCGCGGGCGGATTTGGCCGCTTCCACGCTGCGCTGGAGCGCAGCGAGCAGGTCGACGACCTCACCGCTGGACTTCGTGGAGGTGGGCGTTCTCTGGACCTCGCCACCCTCGATCTTGGCCTTCACGACGGCCTCGACGGCCTGGCGATAGTCGTCCTCATAGTCGTCGGGGTCGAAATCGCCCGCCAATGTCTCCACCAGGGTGCGCGCCATCTCGACCTCGGCGGGCTTCGCATTCTCGCCGTCGCCGGTGTTCACCTCGGGGGCGCGGATCTCGTCGGGCCAGATCATCGTCTGCATGACGATCACGTCGTCCCGTACCCGGAGTACGGCGAGCGTCATCCGCTGGCGCAGCGACACCGTCACCAAGGCCATCCGGTCCGACTCGGCGAGCGCCGTACGGAGAAGGGCGTAGGGCTTGGCGCCGATCGCGTCCGGCTCCAGGTAATAGGACTTGTCCAGGAGCATCGGGTCGATCTGGTCGCTCGGCACGAACTTCTCGACGCTGATCTCGCGGCTGCTCGTGGTGGGCAGCTCGCGCAGGTCCTCGTCGGTGAGGACCACCATCTCGCCGTCTTCGGTCTCGTAGCCCTTCGCGATGTCGGCGTACTCGACCAGCTCCCCGTCGAGGCTGCAGACCCGCTGGTACTTGATCCGGCCGCCGTCGCGCGCGTGCACCTGGCGGAAGCTGACATCCTTGTTCTCGGTCGCCGCGAAGACTCGGACCGGTACCGAGACCAGACCGAAGGAAACCGCGCCCTTCCAGATTGCCCGCATGGGTACAGACTGCCTGGTATCCCTGCATCAATTCAAAGGGGGAAGACCACATGGAGCCGATGCTCGCCACCCGGGGCGGACGGGTACCCACGGGGAACGAGTGGGCGCACGAGGTCAAGTGGGACGGCATGCGGCTGATCGTCGACATCGACAGCGGCCGGATCCGGGCGACCTCCCGCGGCGGCAACGACGTGGCCGCGGCCTTCCCGGAACTGGCCGCGCTCGCCCCGCTCGGCCCCGGCACGGTCCTGGACGGCGAGGCGGTGGCGATGGTGGACGGCCGTCCGTCGTTCGGTGCGCTCGCCGAACGCATCCACGTCCGCGACGGGCGCAAGGTGGAGCGGCTGGCCGTGGCGGCGCCGGTCACCTTCGTGGTCTTCGACCTGCTCCGGTACGACGGCCGCGACCTGGTCGACCAACCGTGGAGTGAGCGCCGCCGGATCCTGGAATCGCTTCCGATCACCCCGGACATGGCGACGGTCCCGCCGGTGCACGCCGACGGTGAGCTTCTCCTCGAGGCGGTGCGCGCCCAGGGACTCGAGGGGATCGTGAGCAAGCGGCGAGCCGCGCCGTACCGTCCGGGCGCACGGAGCCGGGACTGGCTGAAGTTCCCGATCCGGCCGACCGGCTCCTTCGTGATCGGTGGCTACCGGCACGAGACCGGGACCGACCAGCGCCTCGGTGCCCTGCTCGTCGGACAGCCGACGCCCGACGGACTGGTCTTCCGCGGCCGCGTCGGCAGCGGAGTGGCGGGCCGGGCCGGTACACGGCTGTTCGGGGATCTGCGCCCCTTGGGGCGGGATTCGAGTCCGTTCACCGGCGAGTTGCCGCGCGCCGACGTCGAGGGAACGATCTGGGTCGAACCGGTGTTGGTGGTGGATGTCGAGTACCTCGTGGTCACCACGGACGGGCGGCTGAGGCAGCCGTCGTACCGTGGGCTCCGTGCGGACCTGACGCCCACCGACCTATTACTGGAGAACTGATGTCGACCGTTGACCTGACCGGCGAGACCTTCGAGGCCACGATCCGTGACCACGAGATCGTGCTCGTGGACTTCTGGGCGGAGTGGTGCGGCCCGTGCCGCAATTTCGCGCCCGTCTTCGATGCCGCCTCGGGCACTCACTCCGACATCGTCTTCGGCAAGATCGACACCGAGGCCGAGCAGCAGCTGGCCGCGGCCGCGCAGATCACCTCGATCCCGACGCTGATGGCCTTCCGTGACGGCATCTGTGTCTTCGCGCAGCCGGGCGCGCTGCCCCCGGCCGGTCTCGAGGAGTTGATCGGCGCGGTACGCGCGCTCGACATGGACGACGTCCGCCGCCAGATCGCCGCGCAGCAGGCGCAGCAGGAGGAGAACGGCCAGCCGGGGCTCCCGGCCGAGGTCGACCTGGAGACCTTCGCGGCCGCACACGCCGACGGCGCCTACGTCCTGGACGTGCGCGAGGATCACGAGTTCGCCGCCGGCCGGGTTCCCGGCGCGGTCTCGCTGCCGATGAACGAGGTCACCTCGCGACTCGCCGAGGTGCCGACGGACCGTCCGATCTTCGTGATCTGCCAGGCCGGCGGCCGGAGCGCTCAGGTCACCGACTTCCTGCGCCAGCAGGGCTACCCGGCGATCAACGTCGCCGGCGGCACCGGTGAGTGGGTCGCGCGCGGCTGGGCCGTCGAGCGGTAGCCGCGTGGCGGAGGAGCGCACCGAGGTCCCGGTCGAGGTCGACGGTCGCGTACTCACCCTCGTCAATCTCGAGAAGGTGATGTACCCGGCGACGGGGACGACCAAGGCGGAGGTGCTGCAGTACTACGCCCAGATCGCGCCGCTGCTCCTCCCGCATCTCGCGGACCGTGCCGTCACCCGGATCCGCTGGCCGCACGGCACCGGTGGCGCCTCCTTCTTCGAGAAGAATGCCCCGGCGGGGTGCCCATCGTGGGTGCGGACCGTGGAGGTGCCGACGACAGGTTCACGTTCGGCCTCGTCGACGGACGGGATGCTCCGCTTCCCGGTCATCGACTCGCTGGCGGCCCTGACCTGGCTAGTTAATCTCGCCTCACTCGAACTGCATGTGCACCAGTGGACGGTCGATGCCGACGGCACGCCACGCAATCCGAACCGGATGGTGATCGACCTCGACCCCGGTGAACCCGCGGGGTTGGGGGAGTGCGCCCAGGTGGCCCTGCTGGTGCGCGAGCGCCTGGCCGCCGAAGGCCTCGCCTGCGCACCCGTCGCCAGCGGCTCCAAGGGCCTCCACCTGTACGCCGCCCTCGACGGCTCGCGCAGCTACGAGGAGGTGCGCGACCACGCCAAGGAGGTCGCCGAGGAGCTCGAGGAGGCCCATCGCGCACTGGTGGTCTCGACGATGACCAAGGCCCGGCGACGTGGCCGGGTCTTCCTCGACTGGTCGCAGAACACCGGTGCGAAGACCACGATCACGCCGTACTCGCTGCGCGGCCGGGACCGGCCCTACGCGGCCGCCCCGCTCACCTGGGCCGAGGTCGAAGCCGGCGCCGACGACCCGGTCGCGTTCGGCCAGCTGGACTTCCGCGAGGTGCTCAGGCGCGCGGCCGAGCACGGCGACATCTTCGGCAAGCTGCTGTGCGGCTGACCGATCAGCCGACGAGTGAGCTGAGCCAGGGGTAGACCACGAGCGCCGTGGGGATGAGCAGCACCGCCGCCGACAGCGCGTAGAGCAGTGCCGCCTGCGGGCGCCGGTCGCGCTCGTCCAGGATCACCTCGATGCGGGCGCCGAGTGCGCCACCGGCGCCGAGGGTGGCGTGCGGGACCGGGGCGTCGAGGAGCCTCTCGAGTGCACGCAGGACGCAGGCGGAGCCGTAGCCGGCCCGCGCGGCGCGATCGGCGAGCACCTCGACCAGGAGGCCCACCTCGTCGAGCGCCCCGCGGCTGCTGACCACGGCCGGGAAG
>JASLCW010000407.1 GCA_030151765.1 Marmoricola sp. | reverse complement strand
GGCGTCCGAGTTCGCCGGCGTCGATGGTGCGGCTGCGTTCGGCAAGGCGACGATCCATTGCCCCATCATGTCACCCGCAATGCCGACATGGACTGTCACGCTTTCGCTATCACCGGCACCCGACGCAGGAAGACCGACTGGGCGCAGGCACCTCCACGCGTCTGCGACCCGCGCAAGGCGCGCGACGATGATGCGCTCGCGATGACCCCCGTACATCGAGTGCGCGCTCAGAGTGTGGCGGGCACAGGCGATTATTGTCAAGGAAACCTTGGCAGGCTTGAATGGGCGTGTGGACAACGACGTCGAGCGGAAGCGCTGCTCCTTCTGCGGGGTGCAGGGAAAGCGGGGAATGCGCTTCGGGGGAGGCCTGGGCGCGATGATCTGTGAGGACTGCGTCCTGCAGTACCACGAGGTCTTCGCCTCGCCGGCGAAGTCGCGGACCGCTGCTGCGCCGCCCTGGGAGGCGATGTCCGACACCGAACTGCTCGGCAATCTCCCGCTCATCGCGCAGACGGCGGAGCAGGTGGACGGCTTCCTGGTCGAGTGGGTCGAGCTGGCCCGCGACCGGAAGATCTCGTGGGCGGAGATCGGCAAGGCGATGGGAGTCTCGCGGCAGGCTGCGTGGGAGCGCTTCGCTCGTCGTGTCGAGGACCTCCGGAGTGACGCCTCCAGCGCCTGAACAAGGCAGGAAAGGCACTCTCTAGACTCCGGAGGCATGTGGTTCGAATCCCCCGACGCTGCGGCGTCACGGCTGGCGGACGTCGGCTATCTCGCGGATCAGGCGACAGCGACGTCGGCGTACCTGGCCGGCGCGCTGGAGAAGCCGATCCTGGTCGAAGGTCCGGCGGGTGTCGGCAAGACCGAGCTGGCCAAGGCGATCGCGCGCTCGACGGGGGCCGAGCTGGTGCGGCTGCAGTGCTACGAGGGGCTCGACGAAGCGCGGGCGCTGTACGAGTGGGACTATCGCAAGCAACTGCTCTACATCCAGGCTCGCAACGAGACCGTCGAGTGGGACGAGGGCATCTTCGGCGAGCAGTTCCTGCTCACCCGCCCGTTGCTCACCGCGATCCGGCGCGAGCAGCCGACGGTGCTGTTGATCGATGAGATCGACAAGACCGACGTCGAGGTCGAAGGCCTGCTGCTCGAGGTGCTCAGCGACTTCCAGGTCAGCATCCCCGAGCTCGGCACCATCACCGCCGTACGGCGTCCGCTGGTGATCCTGACCTCCAACGCGGCCCGCGAGCTCTCCGAGGCCGTACGCCGGCGCTGCCTCTACCTGCACATCGACTATCCCGAGGTCGAGCGGGAGAAGCAGATCGTGCTCGGGCAGGTCGAAGGCATCGAGGAGTCGCTCGCCGGCGAGATCGTCGACACCGTGCACCGGATCCGCTCGCTGGAGTTGAAGAAGCAGCCGTCCATCGCGGAGTCGATCGACTGGGCCCGGACCCTCGTCGCGCTGCAGATCGGCTCACTCGAACCCGCCCTCGTCGACAGCACCCTAGGGGTGGTGCTCAAGCACGTCAGCGACCAGGACAAGGCCGTGCGCGAGCTGGGGTTGCGCAAGAAGTGAGTCTCGTCGACCGGCACCTCGAGTTCGTCCACGCGCTGCGTGCGGCGGGCCTGCCGGTGTCGCTCGCCGAAGGGCTGGACGCGGTTCGCGCGATCGAGACGCTCGGTCTGGCCGACCGCGAGACCGTCCGCGCCGGGTACGCCGCCACCGTGGTGAAGCGCGATGTGCATCGGCCCGCCTTCGACAAGATCTTCGACCTCTTCTTCCCCTCTCTTGTCGGCGCTGGCGGGATGGTCCACGACGAAATCGGGCTAATGGAGGCTGATTCAGCCCGATTTCGTCATGGACTATCCGAGTCGGGCGACTTGGGCGACGGCCCCCAGGACCTCGCCGACTTCCGCGAGCAACTGGCGGACGCGCTCGCCCTCGGTGACCAGGACCTGCTGGCGGCACTCGCCCGCGAGGCGGTCAGTCGCTTCGGCCGCATCCAGGGTCGCGGACCGGGCGAGCAGCGCTGGTCGTCGTACAACGTGGGCAATCGGGTCTCGCCCGAGACGCTGATCGAGCAGATGCTCAACGGACTGCTCGGCGAGATGGATCGCGATCCCTCCGAGGAGCGCGAGATCCGGCGCGCGATCCAGCGGCAGGTCGACTCCTTCAACCGGCTCGTCGAGAGCGATGTCAGCAGGCGCGCGGCCGAGGTGCGTGGCCCGGAGTACGTCGCTCGCCACACCGTCCGTCCCAGCATCGACCGGCTCGACTTCACCGCTGCCCGCAAGGCGGATCTCGCCGAGATGAGGAAGGCGATCCATCCGCTCGCCCGCAAGCTCGCCACCCGGATGGCCAAGCAGCAGCGGGCGCGTGGGCGCGGTCGCCTCGATTTCCGCAAGACTGTGCGCGCAAGCATGCAGACGGGTGGCGTCCCGGTCGTCACCCATCACCTCCCGAAGCGGCCGGCGCGCACCGACCTCGTCGTGCTCTGCGATGTCTCCGGCTCGGTCGCCAATTTCGCGAACTTCACGCTGATGCTGGTCTTCGCGCTGCGCGAGCAGTTCGACCGGGTGCGTGCTTTCACCTTCGTCGACGAGATCCACGAGGTCACCGACCAGTTCCGGGTGGGCGCCGATCCGGCCGAGACGCTGGCCGACCTCGCGGCCAGCGCGAAATACGCCTCGCTCTGGGGACGCACGTCGTACGGCCGCGCCTTCACGCGCTTCCACGACAAGTTCCCCGATGCCCTCACCCCGCGCACCAACCTGCTCATCCTCGGCGATGCCCGCAGCAACTACACCGATCTCGCCCTCCCCGTCTTCAGGCAGATGGAGTACGAGGCTCGCAATGTCTGGTGGCTCAACCCCGAGCACCGGCGCCACTGGGGGACCGGCGACTCCGCCGCCCACGAGTACGGCGCGATCGCGCCGATGGTGGAGTGCCGCAATCTCACCCAGCTGACCGACTTCGTCGGCGAACTCGCCTGAGCTGGACGTCATACGAGGTGGTGCCCATGGGAACCACCTCGTATGACATCCCGAGTCCGCAGGCGTGGTGGCCGACGGCCCGATCGGTCAGCGGCGGATCGCGGCGAGATCGTTCGGATAGGCGAAGGCCAGCCGGGCGAGGGTCAGTGCCGCTGCCATCAGTCCGAAGTCACGCAACGCGACATCGCCGTATCCGCCCAGGATCAGCAGGTTGACGATGATCCCCAGCAGCCACACGGCGACCACCGGCGCGCCCAGGCGGGGCAACAGCAGTACGAC
>JASLCW010000355.1 GCA_030151765.1 Marmoricola sp. | reverse complement strand
CTCGACGCCGGCGCGGACGACTACCTCACCAAGCCCTTCGCCCTGGACGAGCTGCTGGCCCGGCTGCGCGCCCTGCTGCGTCGTACGACGGTCTCCGAGGACGACGCCGAGATCCTCGAGTACGCCGACCTGAAGATGGACCTGGCCTCCCGCGAGGTCTTTCGCGACGGGGTCCTGATCGAGCTCACCCGCACCGAGTTCAACCTGCTGGAGCTCTTCCTGCGCCGCCCCCGCCGTGTCCTCGAGCGTTCCTTCATCCTCGAGGAGGTCTGGGGCTTCGACTTCCCGACCACGGCCAACAGCCTCGAGGTCTATGTCGGCTATCTGCGCCGCAAGACCGAGAACGAGGGCGGCTCGCGACTGATCCACACGGTCCGCGGCGTCGGCTACGTCCTGCGCGAGACACCCGCGCCGTGACGTCGATGCCGGGTGCCGGCAACACGGTCTCCGGCACTTACACCTTTCTGCACAGCCGCTCACTCGCGACCCGCGTCATCGCACTGACCACCCTGGCGGTGGGCCTCAGCGTCACCCTCGTCGCCTTCGCCGCCTACTTCACGGTGCGCGCACAGACGATGACCACGCTGACCGACTCGCTGCGCGACCGCGCGCAGCAGGTGCTGTCGCAGGGCTTCCCGATCGACAGCCTGTCCAGCACGACCGTGCCCTCGTGGGTCTTCGGCGCGGCCGACGTGAAGATCATCTTCATCAAGGGCGGCGTCGCGACCAGCGCCGACGACACCGGCAGCCTGACCCTGACCAACACCGAGATCGGGGTCGCCTCGGGCAAGCGGCACTCCTCGGCGCGTACGGCGCTCGCGGACGGCCGGCGCTATCGACTCGTCGCCGTCCATGCGGGTCCGGGCGAAGCCCTCGTGCTCGCACAGTCCCTGGAGCCGACCGACCGGATGCTCTCCCGCCTCGGCCTGGTGCTGCTCGCCTTCGGCCTGGTCGGCGTGATCACCGCGGGCTTCGCCGGCTGGGCGGTCGCCAACAGCGGCCTGCGTCCGGTACGCCGGCTCACCGGCCAGGTCGAGGAGATCGGTCGCACCCAGAAGCTCGACCCGATCCCGGTCGAGGGCAGCGACGAGATCGCCCGGCTCGCCCGTGCCTTCAACGGCATGCTCGCCGCCCTGTCCGCCTCACAGGCCCGGCAGCGCGAACTGGTCGCCGATGCCGGCCACGAGCTGCGCACGCCGCTGACCAGCCTGCGCACCAATCTCGACCTGCTCGTGCAGTCGGAAGGCTCGCTGCCTCCCGAGCAGCGCAACGAACTGCTCGACGACGTCCGCGCCCAGATCGGGGAGATGACCACGCTGATCGGCGACCTGGTCGAGCTGGCCCGCGACGAGCCACCGGGCGACCGCGTCGAGACCGTCGAGTTCACCAGCGTCGTCGAACAGGCCGTCGGCCGGGTACGCCGGCGCGCTCCCAGCCTCACCTTCGACGTGCAACTCACGCCGTGGTGGGTCAAGGGCGATGCGGCCGCACTCGAGCGCGCCGCCACCAACCTGCTCGACAATGCCGCGAAGTGGAGTCCCGCGGGCGGCGTCGTACGCGTGCACCTCGACGCCGGCACCCTGATGGTCGCCGACGCCGGACCGGGCATCTCGGCCGCCGATCTCCCGCGGGTCTTCGACCGCTTCTATCGCGCTTCGAGCTCGCGCAGCATGCCCGGCTCGGGCCTCGGCCTGTCGATCGTCTCGGCGGTCGCGGACCGGCACGGCGGCGTCGTACGCGCAGGCACCGGACCCGACGGCGGCGCCGGATTCTGGTTCTGGGTCCCGGGCCAGCCCGACCCCCTCGAAGCCTGACCCCACAAGGCTCGACGGCACCGGGGCGCGCCTCTTGGAGAGGTCGTAGCGGCCTCAAAGTTGACTCTCAGACTCGTGCGGCAAGCTACGATGCATGAACGACGAATCTGGATTCCAGAACGGCGAAAGTGTCCCCTCAGCCGCTCAAACGAACTCGGATTCGCCGTCCGCAGCGCCGACCCCGGTCGAAAACACCAGGCCCTTGCCGCCGTATCAACAGCCGGCACCCGAACGCGCGACCGCACCCGCGCGACGCGGGGTCGTTTCGGCAGGCTTGCTGGCCGGTGCCCTCCTGGTGGGAGGAGCGGCCGGGGTCGGTGGCGCTGCGTGGTACGACGCCTGGCAGGGAGGCGATTCACCCTCGTCATCTGCCAGCACGGCCATCGCGACGGGTTCGGGAACGACCGCCGCCAATGCCGGCAACAACACCGGCATCGAGCAGGTGGCCGCCAAGGTGCTGCCCTCGGTGGTGAAGATCAATGTCACCGGCCAGAACGAGTCCGGTTCGGGCTCGGGCATCATCCTGAACGCCGCCGGCGACATCCTGACCAACAATCACGTCGCCGCGGTGGCCGGCAAGGGCGGCTCGATCACGGTCAACTTCAACAACGGTGACACCGCCCGGGCGACCATCGTCGGGACCGACCCGGTCACCGACCTGGCGGTCGTCAAGGTGAGCGGCGTCAGCGGCCTCACCCCCGCCATCTTCGGCAAGTCGGCCGATCTCAAGGTCGGACAGTCCGTCGTCGCCGTCGGCTCGCCGTACGGCCTCAACGCAACCGTCACCTCGGGCATCGTGAGCGCCCTCAACCGCCCGGTCTCGGTGCAGGAGAGCAGCCAGCCCCAGCAGGACCAGTCCAATCCCTTCAACTTCAACCCCTTCGGCGGCCAGGGCCAGCAGCAACAGCAGAGCACGCCGTCGGCGGGCGCCAGCACGACCTACCCCGCCATCCAGACCGACGCGGCCATCAACCCGGGCAACTCCGGAGGCGCGCTGGTCGACCTCGCCGGTCAGGTCGTCGGCATCAACTCCTCGATCTACTCCACCACCAGCGGCTCGGAGGCGGGCTCGATCGGCCTCGGCTTCGCCATCCCGATCGACGAGGCGATGCCGATCGTCAAGCAGATCCTCGCCGGCGAGACCCCGACCCACGCCCGGATGGGCGTCACCGTCCAGGACCTGAGCGGCAACTCTCTCCAGCAGGGCGCCAAGATCCACACGGTCGAGGCGGGCGCGGCCGCCGCGAAGGCGGGCCTGAAGCCGGGCGATGTCATCACCAAGGTCGGCGACCAGGTCGTCGACGGCGCCGACTCGCTGGTCGCCACCGTCCGCGGTCAGCGCCCCGGCAAGCAGGTGCAGATCACCTACATCCGGGGAAACCAGACCAAGACGGTCGAGGTCACCCTCGGCAGCGACGCCAACTCGAAAAAGAGTTAGTCGGCCAGTGCCGCGATCAGGCGGCGGACCTTCCACTCGGACTCGGCCCACTCGTCGGCTGCCTCGGCCCGCACGGTGATGCCGCCGCCGGTGCCGACCTGCCAGCGACCGGCGGGATCGCGCACCAGCGAGCGGATGGTGACGGCGAGCTCGCAACGACCGTCGCCGGTCATCCACCCGAAGGCTCCCGAGTAGACACCACGCGGGCTCTGCTCCACCTCGTCGATGATCTCCATCGTCCGTCGCTTGGGCGCACCGGTCATCGAGCCCGGCGGGAACATCGCCCGCAGCGCGGCCGGCGTACTCGCCTCGGCGCGCAGCCGGCCACGGACGGTCGTCACGAGCTGGTGGACGGCACCGTGCTGTTCGACCGCCATCAGTGCCGGCACGACGACCGAACCTGGTTCGCACTGGATGGCGAGGTCGTTGCGGCACAGGTCGGTGATGATCAGGTTCTCGGCGCGGAAGCCTTCGCTCGTGGCCAGTCGTTCCGCCTGCTCCCGGTCGCGCACCGGATCGGGGTCGCGAGGCGTGGTGCCCTTGATCGGGCGGGTCTCGATGACGCGATCACGATCGATGCGCGCGAAGCACTCCGGGCTGGCGCTCACCAGCACGGAGCCGTCGTACCCGAGGAGGCCGGCGTACGGCGCTCCGGGCGCGAGGCCACGCAGCCGCCGGTACGCCGTCGCCGGATCGACCGCCGACTCGACGTCGTGGCGGTGGGTCAGGTTCACCTCGTAGGAATCCCCCGCACGCAGATGCTCCTGCACCCGGTCGAAGGCGGCGGCGTACCAACCCGGCATGGGCTGGGTCGAGTGGTCCACGACGCGCTGGAGCGCGTCCTCAGGCACTCGACCATGCGTCCGAGAGGCCCTCATCCACACCGCATCCGGTACGCCGACCGCGGGCCGCGCCGGCAGGTCGGGTCGCGCGGCATAGCCGAACCAGCCGACCCAGACCGTCTCCGGATCACCGTCGAGCAGGCCGTCCAACACCGCGAAGACATCGTCGCCCAGGAGCTCTCCGGTGTGGGCGCGCACCTCACGGCACGAGGCGTCGTAGCTGATCGAGAGGTCCTCGTCGCCGAGCATCCCGGCGATGGGACCGCCAGGCCCGAAGGCGAGGTCGAAGAAGCGCTCAGCCATCGCGCACACCCAGGAAATTGGCGACGAGCCGGCGGCCACCGCCGCTGAGCACCGACTCGGGGTGGAACTGCACGCCGGCAAGGGGAAGCTCACGATGCCGGGCCGCCATCACCACGTCGCCGGCGCGTGCCGTCACCTCGAGTTCCGCCGGTACGCCGGTCGCCGCCAGCGAGTGGTAGCGCACCACCTCGACCCCGGGAGCGATCCCGGCGAAGAGCCCGTCACCGTCGTGACTGACCGGCGAGACGACACCGTGCGCCGGATCGACCCGGGAGACCTCGCCGCCGTACCGGGTGACCAGCAGTTGCAACCCGAGGCACACCCCGAGCACCGGCAGACCGGCGTCGAAGTACGCCGTGCTGGCCGACCACTCGTCCGGATGACCGGGTCCCGGCGACAGCACGATGTGCGAGAAGCCTTGTGGAGAAGGCCTCTCCGTCGCATCGGCCACCACGGGGATCTCGCCCGTCACCTCGGCGATCAGGTGCGCCAGGTTCCACGTGTAGGAGTCCTGGTGATCGACGAGCAGTACCCGCATGACGACGATCAGGCAGGACTCATCAGGGCGACGAGTTGATCGCGCAGGATGGCGAAGCCGTGCTGGGTCAGGATCGACTCGGCGTGGAACTGCATTCCCCGGAAGTGCGGACCCTTGACCATGTGGATGTCGCCCTCGTCATCGGCCTCGACCGTGACGCCGTCGGGCAGATCGCCCTCGGCGCGCGCGACGAAGGTGTTGTAGAAGCCGACCTTCTCCGTGCGACCCTCGATCGTGACCGCCGACTGCGTGCCTTGGAAGACGATGTCCTTGTAGGCAAGGGGAATCCCCAGGGTGTCGCTCAGCACCTGGTGCCCGAGGCACACTGCGAGGAAGGGCTTCCTCGCCGCCAGCAGATCGCTCACCGCCGTCCGGAAGGTCGCGATCTTGGGATGCTCGTGCTCCCGCGGGTCACCGGGTCCCGGGCCGACCACGACGAGGTCGAAGTCGTCGAAGGCGCCGGTGCGGTAGTCCTCGTGGCGGATCACCTCGGCCGTCATGCCGAGCACGCCGAAGACATGCCCGAGCATGTTCACGAAGTCGTCCTCACCGTGCAGGATCGCCACCCGCTTGCCCTCGAGCTGGGCATGCGGCACGGCGTCCGACTGGTCCGTGAGCCAGAAGGCGGCGAGGCGCTGGTTGCGCGAGTTCAGTGCGATCAACACGTCCTCGTCACGGGTCAGCGGACCGATGTCCGCGGCAGCGGCGCCGGCGGCCGGCGCAAGCCCGAAGGCGCTGAGGATGCCGCCCGCCTTCGCCCGGGTCTCGGCGACCTCGTAGTACGGATCGGAGTCGCGCACCAGCGTCGCTCCGGCCGTGACGGTGAGCGACCCGTCCGCAGTGACCTCGGCCGACCTGATCACGATCGGGCTGTCGGCGGTCGCCGCACCTGAGGCGTCCCGGCCGATCAGGGCGAGGGCGGCCCCGTAGTAGCCACGGCCCTCCGGCTCGTACTGCCGGATCAGCCGGCAGGCGTTTTCGACCGGCGCTCCAGTCACGGTGGCCGCGAACATCGTGTCGCGCAGGACCTCCCGTACGTCGGACCGGGTACGGCCGGCGAGAAGGTACTCCGTGTGCACGAGATGAGTCATCGGCTTGAGGAAGGGGCCGAGCACCTGACCGCCCTCGTGGCAGATGTCGCAGATCATCTTGAGCTCTTCGTCGACGACCATGAAGAGCTCGTAGATCTCCT
>JASLCW010000352.1 GCA_030151765.1 Marmoricola sp. | reverse complement strand
GCACCAGCGAGCCTGTCCGGATGGCCGGGATGTACGCCGCCACGGGTGCGGCCACCTCCGGAATGGTCAGCCCGAGTTCGGCGAGCCTCTCCTCCGGGGTGCTCATGCGATCGGCCGCTTGAAGTAGGCGACGAGGTTCTCGGGGTTCATGCCCGGAACGATCTGAACGAGCTCCCAGCCGTCGGAGCCGAAGTTGTCGAGGATCTGCTTCGTCGAGTGCACCAGCACCGGAGCAGTCAGGTATTCCCACTTGGTCATGTGGCCACCATAGAGCCATCTCCTGGGCCTAGCGTTGGCGCCGTGGATGCACCCGATGTGACGCTCTTGTACGCCGACCACAACGACGGGATCGTCGATCTCCATCTGCCTGCGCCGGGGACCGGTCCGACGGTGCTGCTGATCCACGGCGGCTTCTGGAAGCAGCGCTACGACCGCGCCCACACCCGGCCGATGGCCCGAGCCCTCGCCGATCTCGGGTACGTCGTCGCGACCCCGGAGTACCGGCGCGTGGGCGGTGGCGGCGGGTGGCCGACCACGGCGGAGGACATCTCCTCGGTGACCCGGGCGCTGCCCCGCCTGTGCGCCGAGGTCGACGTGGACTGGCGGGCGCCGGTCGCGGTCGGCCACTCCGCCGGCGGTCACCTCGCGCTCCTGCTCGCGTCCGGCGACCTGCCGCTCTCGGGTGTCGTCGCGCTCGCCCCCGTCTGCGATCTCCGCGCCGCGCTCGACCTCTCCCTGGGCACCGGCGCCGCGGCCGCCTTCCTCGACGGCGCCAACCCGGCCGCCGCCGACCCCATGGGCATGACGCCACGGGAGGGACTGCGCGTGGAGCTGGTCCACGGCGACGCGGACGAAGACGTCCCGGTGGCACTCTCGCGGGACTACGCCGCCCGCCATCCCACCGCCGCCTACACCGAACTCCGGTGCGGGCACATGGAACTGATCACCCCGGGGTCGATCGCCTGGCCGACCGTCGTACGGACCGTCGAGAGGTCCGCCCCAGCCAGATAGTCCAATACGCCTCGCACTTGATTCGGCCTGGTTTCGATGCGAGGCGTATTGGACTATCCAAATTAGTTGAAAGGGGAATCATCCGGCGCGGGGCGCGGTTGTGACCACCATGAGCTCAGAGACCGACGCCCGTCCCCGCCTCGCCATCATCGTCGGGAGCACCCGGCCCGGACGCCAGGGCATCGCGATCGCCGAATGGTTTCGGGAGGCAGCCGAGAAGCATGGCAGCTTCGACATCGACTTCATCGACATGGCCGAGGTCGACCTGCCCTTCCTGGACGAGCCCAACCACCCCCGGCTGAAGCGCTACGAGCACGGCCACACCAAGGCATGGAGTGCGCGCATCGAGGCCGCGGACGCCTTCGTCTTCGTCACCCCCGAGTACGACTACTCGATGTCGCCGGTGATCCTCAACGCATTGCAGTACCTGGCCACCGAGTGGCACTACAAGCCGGCCGGCATCGTCAGCTACGGCGGCGTCTCGGCCGGCCTGCGCTCGGCGCAGATGACCAAGTCCGCGCTCACCGCGCTCAAGATCTTCCCGATCGCCGAGGGCGTCTCGATCCCCTTCTTCACCCAGTTCATCGATGACGGCGTGGTCCAGCCCAACGAGGTGATGACCGACTCCGCGGTCGTCGTACTCGACGAGCTGGCGAAGGTCGAGGGCGCGCTCCGCCCGCTGCGCCGGGACTGACAGGCCGTACGTTGGGTCCATGGCGCCCGAACTGCTGTGGACCCCTCCGCACGACCTCCGTTGCCGGCTGACCGACTTCACCGCCAGGGTCGCGGCGGACGGCGGCCCCGCGCTCTCGTCGTACGACGACGTCTGGCGCTGGTCGACGACCGATCTCGATGCCTTCTGGCTGTCCGTGTGGCGCTATTTCGAGATCCCGACGGATGTCGAGCCGATCCGCGCCCTCGCCGACGGGTCGATGCCGGGCGCGGTGTGGTTCCCCGAGGTCCGGCTCAACTATGCCGAGACGATGCTCCGTCTCCCCGGCCGCGCCGATGACGACGTGGTCGTCATCGCGCGCTCGCAGACCCGCGACGAGGTGCGCCTGACCGCGTCCGGACTGCGCGACCTGGTCGCGCGGGTGCGCGCCGGACTCGTCCGTGCCGGGGTCGGACCGGGCGACCGGGTCGCGGCGTACTCGCCGAACATCCCGGAGACCCTCGCGCTGTTGCTCGCCACCGCGAGCCTGGGCGCGATCTTCTCCTCGTGCGCACCGGAGTTCGGCACCCAGAGCGTCACTGATCGGTGGAGCCAGATCGAGCCGAAGGTGCTGCTCGCCGTCGACGGGTACCGCTACGGCGACAAGCCGATCGACCGGCGTGCCGAGGTGGCCGGCATCGTCGCCGCGCTGCCCAGCCTCCGGACGGTCATCCACCTTCCCTACCTGCACGAGTCGAGTGCGCAAACGGGGGCCATGACCCCCACTTCCGCACTCGACTCGGTCACCTGGGAAGAGTTCACCGCGGTGCCGGCACCCCTCGAGTTCACTCGCGTCCCCTTCGACCACCCGCTCTACATCCTCTTCTCCTCCGGTACGACGGGCCTACCGAAGCCGATCGTCCACGGACACGGCGGCATCACGATCGAGCACCTCAAGGCACTCGGCCTGCACCACGACCTCGGCCCCCGGGATCGCTTCTTCTGGTTCTCCACCACCGGCTGGATGATGTGGAACCTGCTCATCTCGGGCCTCGGTGTCGGCTCGTCGATCGTCATGTTCGACGGCAATCCCGGAGCGCCCGACGTGTCGATGCTGTGGCGGATGGCCGGGGAAACGGGCGTCACCTACTTCGGCACCAGCGCACCCTTCCTGCTGCAGTGCCGCAAGGAGGGCATCGTGCCGCGCGAGCTTGCCGACCTCAGCGCCCTGCGTGGCATCGGCTCGACCGGAGCGCCCTTGCCCGTCGAGGGATTCCGCTGGGTCTACGAAGCTGTCACGACCGAGGCTCAGCTCGGATCGCTGTCGGGCGGCACCGACGTCTGCTCCGGATTCGTCGGCTCGGCGCCGACGCTCCCGGTGACCGCCGGCGAGATCGCCTGTCGTTGCCTCGGCGCTGCCGTCGCGGCGTACGACGCCGAGGCGAAGCCGGTCATCGGACAGCTCGGCGAGCTCGTCATCGAGAAGCCGATGCCGTCGATGCCCGTGGGCTTCTGGGGCGACGCCGACGGATCCCGCTACCGGGCCGCCTATTTCGAGGACATCCCGGGCGTCTGGCGCCACGGCGACTGGATCACGATCACCGACCGCGGCACCTGCACCATCACCGGCCGCAGCGATGCGACCCTCAACCGTGGCGGCGTCCGCCTCGGAACCGCTGAGTTCTACACGGTCGTCGAGGCGCTGCCCGAGGTCGCCGACAGCCTGGTCGTCCACCTCGAGGACGACGAGGGCGGTGCCGGCACACTCGTGCTCTTCGTCCAGCTCGCTCCGGGGCACGAGCTCACCGACGAACTCCGCAAGCGCATCGCCGCCGAGCTGCGCACGAAGCTCTCACCGCGCCACGTGCCCGACGTACTGGCTCCGATCTCGGCGATGCCGAGAACACTGTCCGGCAAGCGCATCGAGGTGCCGGTCAAGAAGATCCTGCGCGGTACGCCGATCGACGAGGCAGTCGCCCGCGGGGCACTGACCAATCCTCAAGGCATCGAGGAGTTCGCCGCGCTGGACTTGTAGCGTGCCCCTATGACAGACCGCGAGAAGCTGGCCGGATTCGTCGAGATCTGGAAGACCGCGTGCGCGGACTTCATCGCCTTGGCCCGGACCATCCCCGACGACCAGGCTCACCTGCCGACCGACCTCGAGGGTTGGGATGTCGCCGACAATGTCGCGCACACGGCTCACCTGGAGGCCGTGCTCGCCGGTGCCCCCGAAGAGACCATCGAGTTCGACGCGGGCGCCCACATCAAGAACCTGACCGGTCACTACACCGAGCAGGGTGTGCACGCCCGCCGCGGCCGCAGCATCGCCGAGCTCTGCGACGAGATCGAGGCCGCGGTCGCGCAGCGGTACGCCGAGCTCCAGGCGGATCCCCCCGAGGACGGCTCCGCCCCGCCGCCGCGCACCCCCGGCGGCGTGCCGTGGAACACCCAGACCCTGTTGAGCAATCGCCCTCTCGACATCTGGATGCACGAGCAGGACATCCGCCGCGCGATCGACCTCCCCGGAGGCTTCGACTCCGCGGCCGCGGCCCACACGCTGCGGGTCTTCCGCGGCTCGCTCCCCCTGGTGCTCGGCAAGCGGGTCGGCGCGGCGCCGGGAACCGCCGTCGTGGTCGAGATTCCCCTTGCAGACATGCGTTTCGGCGCGATCGTCGGCGATGACGGCCGTGCTTCGGCGGGCATCGCCGACGAGCCCGACGCGACCATCACCCTGACTCCCGAGGCCTACATCCTCCTCGCCGGCGGGCGTCGTTCACCCGACTCCGTCGAGGCGACGATCGCGGGCGACGAGACGCTGGGACGCTCCGTGATCGGCAACCTCGCGGTGACGCCATGACGTGGACCATCGCCGACCTGCCCGACCAGTCGGGCCGGCGCTTCCTGGTCACCGGCGTGACCAGCGGACTGGGCACGGACATCGCCCGGGAGCTCGCCGCCGTGGGTGCCGAGGTGATCCTCGCGGCCCGGTCCGCGGACAAGCTCGATCGCACCGCCGCCGAGATCGCCGACGCCGCGCCCGGCACCACCCTGCACAAGCTGATCGTCGACCTCTCCGATCTCTCGTCGGTACGACGCGCCGCCCTGGAGGCCGAGGCCTTCGGTCCGATCGACGTTCTCGTCAACAATGCCGGCATCATGGCGACGCCGTACCAGCGCACACCCGACGGCTTCGAGTCGCAGCTGGCCACCAACCACCTCGGCCCCTTCGCCCTCACCGGCCTGCTGCTCGACCAGATCGCCGCTTCGGGCGCCGGACGCGTCGTCAACACCGGTTCGCAAGCACACCGGATGGCGACCGGCTCGGCGGTCCGGGACCCGCGCGTACAGCACGGCCGCTATTCGAAATGGCAGAGCTATGCACAGTCGAAGCTGGCCGACGTCCAGTTCACCTACGGCCTCGACCGGAGGCTGAAGCAGGCGAACCTGCCGGTGATCGCAGTCGCCGCGCACCCCGGCTATTCCGCGACCGGCCTGATGCACGGCCGCAACGCGGGCAAGCAGACCGGCGCCCTCACCCGCGCTCTCGAGCGCGCCTTCTCCGCCCTCGGCCAGCCGGCCTCGATGGGCGCTTTGCCGACGCTGATGGCTGCCACCGCGGACCTCCCCGGCGGCACCTACATCGGCCCCGACGGCCTCGGCCAGATGCGCGGCAACCCGCGGATCGTGAACAGCACCCGCAGGGCCCGCAACCAGCAGGCACAGGACCAGCTGTGGGCGATCAGCGAGGACGCCACCGGAGTGCGCTACCCATGAGCGATCGGATCAGTGCCGCCGACCTGATCGACCTCGTCCTCGACAAGGGCTCCTGGCAGTCCTGGGACACGCCACCGGCGTACGGCGAGATCGACGAGGCCTACGCGGCCGACCTGGTGAGGGCGCGCGAGCGTTCCGGTGCCGACGAGTCCGTGCTCACTGGCGAGGGGACGATGCGAGGACGACGGGTGGCCGTCGTACTCGGTGAGTTCTCCTTCCTGGCCGGGTCGATCGGGCGCGCCTCGGCACAGCGGCTGGTCGCCGGCATCGAACGTGCCACCGCGGCGGGGATTCCGCTGCTGGCAGCGCCGATCTCGGGCGGCACCCGGATGCAGGAGGGCACGCCCGCCTTCGTCCAGATGGTCTCCATCTCGGCGGCCGTCGCCCGGCACAAGGCAGCCGGACTCCCCTATCTCGTCTACCTGCGCAATCCCACGACCGGCGGCGTCATGGCGTCCTGGGGATCGCTCGGCCACATCACGGTCGCGGAACCGGGGGCGCTCGTGGGCTTCCTGGGGCCGCGGGTCTATGAGGCCCTGTACGGCGAGGCATTCCCGGAGGGCGTGCAGACCTCGGAGAATCTCTACGCGCACGGGCTGATCGATGCCGTCGTACCCGCGGACCAGATCGCCGACATCCTCGACCGCGCGCTCAGCATCCTGCTCGCCCGGCCGGGCCTTCCGGTCGAGGACCTTCCGGAGAAGGCCGCCACCGAGGTCGAGACCTGGGACGCCGTCACCCGGAGCCGTCGTGCCGACCGGCCCGGAGTACGCCGCCTGCTGAAGTACGGCGCCGCCGATGTCATCCCCCTCAACGGGACCGGTCAGGGCGAGACCGATCCGGGCCTGCTGATCGCCTTGGCCCGCTTCGGCGACTCCCCCTGCGTCTTCCTTGGCCAGGACCGGCGCGAGCAGTCCAGCCAACCGATGGGCCCGGGAGCGCTGCGTGAGGCGCGGCGCGGGATGCGGCTCGCCGTCGAGCTCGGGCTCCCCCTGCTCACCGCGATCGACACCCCGGGTGCGGCACTCTCCGCGGCCGCCGAGGAGGGCGGCCTGGCCGGCGAGATCGCCCGCTGCCTGGCCGATCTGGTGACCCTGCGGGCGCCCACGTTGTGCCTGATGCTCGGCGAGGGCAATGGCGGCGGCGCACTGGCACTGCTCCCGGCGGACCGGATCATCGCGGCCCAGCACGCCTGGCTCTCCCCACTCCCACCCGAGGGCGCCAGCGCGATCGTGCACCGTGACGTCGACCATGCCCCGGAGATGGCCCGCGCCCAGAAGGTGCGGGCACAGGACCTGCAAGCGCTCGGCATCGTCGACCGGATCATCCCCGAGCACCCCGACGCCGCCGACGAGCCGGAGGGCTTCTGTGCCCGGGTGGGCGCCGTCCTCGAGGTCGAACTGGCCCGGCTGATCAACGCCGAGGTCGGCGTACTGCTGGAGCACCGGGTGGACCGCTTCGCGGGACGATCGGACCGACCCTAGACATTAGAACGCGTTTCAGTTTTCCTTGACCGGTGCAGACCCATGTGATCACCGGCGCGGCCTCGGGCATCGGCGCTGCAACGCGCACGCGACTCGAGGCGGACGGCCACCGGGTGATCGGTGTCGACCGCGTCGGCACGACGGCCGAGGTGCAAGGCGATCTCGCCACCGCCGAGGGCCGGGCCCACGTCATCGACGAAGTGCGCCGACTGGCCGCTGACGGCATCGACGGAGTGACCCCGTGCGCCGGTCTCGCCGGGCTCACCGGCGTCGATCCGGCCACTCTCGTCTCCGTGAACTACTTCGGCGCGATCGCGCTCGTCGAGGGCCTCAAGGACCTGCTGGCGCAAGGCGGCAAGGGAGCCGTCGTCCTCATCTCCTCCAACTCGGTCACCTGCCAGCCCGGCTGGAATGCCGACGTGACGGCGGCCTGTCTCGGCGGCGACGAGGCCGAGGCCCGCCGACTAGCCGCCGAGGTCGACGCGGTGCACGTCTATCCGTCGACGAAGGCCGCGCTCGCGTATTGGGCGCGACGCGAGGGCATCAAGCCGGAGTGGGCCGGAGCCGGTGTCCGCGTCAACGCCGTCGCTCCCGGGATGATCGCGACCCCGATGACCGACGCCCTCCGCGAGGATCCCCAGCTCGGCGTCTTCGCCGATGCCTACCCCTCCGCGATCGGGCGGCCCGGCCGTCCCGAGGAGATCGCCGACCTGATCGCCTTCCTGCTCTCCGATGCGGCCAGCCTGCTGGTCGGATCGGTGGTCTTCGCCGACGGCGGGACCGACGCACTCATGCACCCGCTGACGCCGGTGGGGATGGATGTTCCCAAGATCGCACTCGGGCTGATGGACAAGGTCAGTGGCGCCGTCACGAAGATCCGCGCGATGCGCAATGGAAAGGGACACTCATGAGACGAATCGCCGCACTGCTGACGATCGCGTGCCTCGTACTGCTCCCGGCGGGGGTCGCCTCCGCCGAGCTGCCGATCCCGGCGCTGCCGACCGACCTGCTGACGGCCTCCTTCAGCGGTACGCCGGCCACCCCGCAGCCCATCCAGGCGGCCGTCCCGCCGCAGAATCCCTATCTGTCCGCGGACGGCACGAACTCGATGCACAACGACGCCTACGGCACCAATGCCTACCAGGTGAACGGTCCGCTGGGGCGCAAGCTCCAGGTGCGGAGCGCGTCGTACGGAATCTCCGAGTGCGCCACGATCGCCTTCGACTCGCGTGGCCGGATCGTCGGTCTGTGCGGCGGCCTTCAGGGCTTCTCACTGCGGCTGATCGACCAGACCACACTCGCCCAGATCGCCTCGGTGACGACCTCGACGCGCAGTCTCACCTCGCTGCTGACCAGCAATCCCTTCAGCGACCTCTGCGGCGGCACCTACTTCTATCTCGACAGCCACGACATCGCGTACGTCGTCACCACCGACAAGAAGATCATCAAGGTCCAGGTCGGCGCCTCGTCGATGAAACTGCTCGGCTCGTACGACCTCTCGGCCGATGTCCCGGACAAGGACTGCCTGATCGCGACGATGCCCGACTGGTCCGGCAACATCTTCTTCGCCACCCAGCAGGGCCGGGTCGGCGTGGTGACGCCCGCGACCGGGGCGATCAAGACGATCCAGTTCCCCGGCGAGGGCATCTTCAACTCGATGTCCGGTGACGAGACCGGCGCGGTCTACGTCGTCACCGACCACAAGCTCTACTCGCTGGCGGCCGATCCCTCGGGAGCGCCGTACGTTCGGTGGGCGACGGCCTACGACCGGGGCAGCCAGCACAAGCCCGGTCAGCTCTCGCAGGGATCCGGTACGACGCCGACGCTGCTCGACAACGGCCTCGTCGCGATCACCGACAATGCCGACCCGCAGATGCACGTGCAGTTCTACAAGCGCACCGGTCCGGGCGCCGGACAGCTGGTCTGCCAGGCCGCCGTCTTCGCGCCGGGCGCCTCGGACACCGAGAACAGCCTCGCGAAGGCCGGGCCGGACTCGGTGATCGTGGAGAACAACTACGGCTACCAGGGCGTTCAGTCCACGCTGTTCGGTGCGACCAGCTCACCCGGCGTCTCGAAGGTGAGCGCCAACGGCGGCAATTGCGCGGTCGACTGGACGAACCCGATCGTGGCGCCCACCTCGGTGCCGAAGAGCTCCCTCGCGAACGGCCTGGTCTACGTCTACGCCAAGCCGAAGTCGATCCTCCTCGACGACAGCTGGTACTTCACCGCGATCGACATCCGCACCGGCAAGACGCAGTGGATGCAGCGCACCGGCAACGGCATCCAGTGGAACAACCACTACGCCTCGATCTACGTCGGCCCCG
>JASLCW010000350.1 GCA_030151765.1 Marmoricola sp. | reverse complement strand
TCACCCAGGCCCGGGCCTTCGGCCTGGTCACCAAGTCGAACCTGATCCTCGGCATGGGCGAGACCCGCGAGGAGGTCAGCCAGGCGCTGCGCGATCTCCACGCGGCCGGCTGCGAGCTGATCACCATCACCCAGTACCTGCGACCCTCGCTGCGGCACCACCCCGTGGAGCGCTGGGTCAAGCCCGAGGAATTCGTCGAGCTCAAGGACGAGGCCGACGAGATCGGCTTCGCGGGCGTGATGAGCGGCCCGCTGGTGCGCTCGTCGTACCGTGCCGGGCGGCTCTACCAGCAGGCGATCGCCGCCCGGGGTGAAGCAGCGCGGCCCGTCTGAAAGACTGGCCCTTATGGCGCGCAAGACCGACAACAGCGGCGCGAGCAAGGCCAAGGCGGAGAAGAAGCCGGGCCGGATCGCGCAGATCATCCAGACCTACCGACTGACCAAGCAGGTCGACCCGGCGATCGGCCGGATCCTGCTCGGTACGGCGCTCGGCGTCGGCATCGTGGGTGCCGTGCTGATGCACTTCGCCTTCGGCGGCTGGGTCTTCCCGGTCATCTTCGGCCTGTTGCTCGGCTCGCTGGGCGCGCTCATCGTCTTCGGCCGCCGCGCCCAGTCCTCGGCGCTCGCCCAGATCGAGGGCAAGCCCGGTGCCGCCGCCTCCGCGCTGAGCCTGCTGCGCCGCGGCTGGAAGGTGGAACCGATGATCGGCTTCACCAAGCAGCAGGACGTGGTCACCCGGGTCGTGGGCCCGCCGGGAATCGTCCTCATCGGTGAGGGCAATCCCAACCGCCTCAAGCCGCTGATGGCCAGCGAGCGCCGCAAGCACGAGCGGGTCGCCAGCGAGACCGAGATCCACGAGGTCTACGTCGGTGACGACGAGGGCCAGGTCCCCCTGCGCAAGCTGCTCAAGCACGTCACCAAGCTCGGCAAGAGCCTCAAGCCGGCGCAGATGACCGACGTACTCCAGCGTCTGAAGGCCCTGGACTCCCAACGCGGCAACATCCCGATGCCCAAGGGCCCGGTCCCGACCTCGATGAAGGGCATGCGCGGGAATCTCCGCGGCCGCTGAGCCACATCCACCACAGGTTTCCCATGTGGCCACACGAAACCGGGCCGTCACACGCGATGCATCACGTGTGACGGCCCGGTTTCCTGTGTGAAGCGGTCAGCCCGTCAGGGCTTGGCCGGCATCGACGGCATCATCGAGCTCATGTCGACCACGTCGGCCTTGCTCGGCGCGGTGACCGTGACCGGGGCGCCCCAGTTGGTCATGTTCATCTCCATCGACTGACCCAGGATGTCCATCGTCATCCGGCGCAGCGTGTTGTCGTCGTTGAAGTAGGCGTCGTAGGTGAGCGTGTCCGGGATCTTCGCCTCGGCCGAGTTCGGGATGTTGCCCAGACCCATGCTCTGGACGGCCTTCTTGGCGTTGACCGTCAGCTTGTAGTGATGGGTCTGGTCACCCTCGATGTCGGTGTTGCCGACGTACTCGAGCTTGTCGATGCTCTTCGTCATCTGACCCATCATCTGCGCCGGGTCGACATTCTTGAGCAGGTCACCGAGACCGCCCATGCCCGGGGTGCTGGAGTCGAGCTTGACGTACTTGCCGTTGGGCGTGATGCCCGGCATCGACATGTACAGCACGCCGTCGACGAGGAGCTCCTGCATCTGGATCTTCTTGCCGCCCTGGTCGACGCTCATCGTCAGCTTCATCGCCGGAGCCTTGCCGCTGTAGCTGACATCGCCGGCGGCCGAGACCATCTTGCCCATGACCATCTCGATGTGGGCCGAGCTCTTGGTCTTGTAGCCCTGCGCCATCGTGCTCGCGAAGTTGTCCTTGGTCAGCGGCGTGTAGCTGCCGCCGTCGGACGAGCCGGAGCTTCCGGCCGAAGCCGACGAGCCACTGCTCGCGCCGCCGGTTGTCTTGGCTGCGTCCTTGCTGGAGCCGCCACAGGCAGTGAGCGACAGCGCCGCTGCGACCAGCACGGCCGCCATCGACATGCGTTTGCGATACATGTTGTCCCCCTGATGGGTAGTCGTGTCGGGGTCCATTCAACCTGATGGACCCCCACTCGGCTCAGGAGGACGGCGTACGGCGGTAGGCGGCGGAGCCGAAGAGCATGTCGTGGACCCCGCGACCATCGGGTCGGTAGACCAGGGGCGGGATAACCAGGCAGATCAGCGCCGTACGCCCGAGGGCGGCCAGCAGGGACAGCGGTCGTCCGTCGAGGCGGAGCACCCGGATCCGCAGGGCGAGCTGCCCGAAGCTGCCGCCGGCCAGGGCCGTGCCGAGGCCCGCCTCGGCGAGGAAGATCGCCGAGGGCAGCCACACCGTGGACAGCTGGTGCGAGTAGTTGCTGCCGGCGACGGCGCTGACGATCACCGAGCAGGCGAAGAAGTCGATGAAGATCGCGGCCAGACGGCGCCCCCACCCGGCGTACTCGAGTCCGGGCGGCGGTGTCGGCGACTGATAGACCTCACTCATCGGCGCCGACCTTATCCGCCGCAGGCGGCGATCCCGGTATCCGGGCCCGGCGTTACACGGCCGAAACAATCCGGATACGGTCGATTAACGGCCGCCTTCTAGCCTGTGGCCCGAATGGCGATGCAGCGTCGCGTCGCGCCAACCCTGACACCTGGTCGCCTCGAGCGACCGAGGAGGACGAATGTTCAACAACAGCGACGAGCTGCTGAAGTACATCAAGGACGAGGGC
>JASLCW010000333.1 GCA_030151765.1 Marmoricola sp. | reverse complement strand
GCAGCTGCTCGACGTTCTCGGTGAGGTCGCGGCTGGTCATGCCCTTGTGGATGTGCTCGTGGCCGGCCAGCGCGCTGAACTCCTCGATGCGCGCCTTCACGTCGTGACGGGTGACCCGCTCGCGCGCGGCGATGCTGCCCAGGTCGACCTGGTCGACGACCGCCTCATAGGCCTCGACGACCCCGTCGGGTACGGCGATGCCGAGATCGCGCTGCGCCTTCAGTACGGCGATCCAGAGCTGTCGCTCCAGCACGATCTTGTGCTCGGGCGACCAGATCCCGGCGAGATCGGAGGCGGCATAGCGGGTGGCGAGGACATTGGGGACCGTCACGGGAGTCGATTCTCCCATGGGCCGCCGAGGTCAGAGCGGGCGCAGCAGCGTTCGTACGTCGACGGCCACCGTGCCGTGCTCTCCGACGGCGATCTCACCAGTCGGGTGATCGTCGTCCAGGTGCACCAGGGTTTGCCAGCCGCCGTCGACATTCGCATAGACGTCCAGGCAGCGTAGATCCGGGTCGAGCAGCCAATACTGACCGATCCCACCTTCGGCGTACTCGGCCGACTTGCGCACCGTGTCCTCCGAGCGGGTGGACGGCGAAAGAACCTCGACAACCAGAACCGGAGTCTCCCTCACCCAGGTCTCGTCGGTCCAGTTCTCGACGACCATGACGTCCGGACCGCGGAGCCGGTTGCGCGGTAGCCACACGCCGGTCTCCCCGAGGACCACCAGACCGGGGAGAGCCATTCTCAACAGGCTCCCGAGACCCGCCGCCGCGAAGGCGTGCTCGACGTTGGCACGGGGGCTCACGACGACCTCCCCGTCGACCCACTCAGCCTTGGGTTTCTCCGGGAGTTCGAGGTACTCCTCCCAGGACATGCGCATCCGCTGCAGCGGTGGTTCCGTGTAAGGCATCGGGGCTCCGAGGACGTCCGAGACACTCATCGACCTCTCCATTCTGCGCAGACTCACGCGCTCGAGGAAAGACTGCCCGACTCGGGCGGATCGCCGCTTTCGCAATCCACAGGGCTCAGAGCAGGCGCTGCCACCAGGCGACATCGATCCAGCGGTCGAACTTGCGGCCGACCTCGCGCATCACGCCGGTGCGCTCGAAACCGCACGCGCGGTGCAGCGCCTCACTGGCGTCGTTGGGCAGCGAGATGCACGCGAGGGCGGTGCGCATCCCCGACTCGCGCAATCGAGCAAGCAGGTCGGCGTACAGGAGCCGGCCGAGGCCGCGCCCCGTGGCTGTGACATCGAGATAGATGGTCACCTCGCGCGTGTGGTCGTAGGCGCCCCGGTCACGAAAGGCCGACGAGTAGGCGAAGCCGAGCACGTGTCCGTCCTCCTCGGCGACGAGGAAGTGGTCGCCGCGATGCGTCGAGTTCAGCTTGCTCCGCCAGGTCTCGATCGGCGGAGGCGTGATGTCGAAGGTCGCCTGGCCGTCGCGCACCTCGGCGGCGTAGATCGCGGCGACCGCATCCAGGTCGCCGTCGGTCGCCGGACGGATCGTCACTGGACCGAGGCGCCCTCGACGACACCTAGGGGCTCGGCCGCGATGTCACTGCGGCGCTGCATGCCCTCGAAGGAGATCAGGTCGGCGGCGGCATAGGCCCGCGACCGCGCGTCGGCGACGTCGTACCCGACGGCACGGACGGCGAGCACCCGCCCGCCGGCCGTCACCAGGACCTCCTTGCCCTCGCGTTCGGCCAGGGCCGTGCCGGCGTGGATCACGTCGACGTCGGCGACGCCGTTGGCGGCACCGACCCCGGTGATCAGGTCACCCTTCGAGGAGGACTCGGGATAGCCCGCGCTGGCCAGCACCACGGTGACCGAGGCCGCGTCGCGGAAGCTCGGCGGCCGGACCTCGAAGAGGCGACCGCGAGCGGCGGCGAGGAGCAGCGTGCCGAGGCCGCTCTCCAGTACGGCGAGCACCGGCTGGATGTCGGGATCACCGAAGCGACAGTTGAACTCGATCACCCGCGGACCAGCAGAGGTGAGTGCGAGACCGACGTACAGGCAGCCGACGAAGGGCGCCTTGCGCTTGATCATCTCGTCGAGGGTCGGCTCGACCACGGTGTCCATGACCTGCTCGACGAGATCGGACTGCGTCCAGGCGAGCGGCGTGTAGGAGCCCATGCCGCCGGTGTTGGGACCGCGGCCGCCGTCGAAGATCCGCTTGAAGTCCTGCGCCGGCTGCAGGGGGTACGCCGTACTGCCGTCGCAGATCGCGAAGAGCGAGACCTCGGGGCCGTCGAGGAATTCCTCGACCACGACACGGCCGCAGCCGGCCGCGTGCGCGAGCGCCTCCTCGCGATCGCGGGTGACGACGACGCCCTTGCCCGCGGCGAGGGCGTCATCCTTGACCACGTAGGGAGCGCCGAACTCGTCCAGCGCGGCGGCCACCTCCGCCGCGGTCTCGCAGACCCGGGAGCCCGCCGTGGGCACGCCGGCGGCGGCCATGACCTCCTTGGAGAAGGCCTTGGAGCCTTCCAGGCGGGCCGCCTCCCGGCCCGGACCGAAGACGTGGATGCCGGCCGCGCGCACCGCGTCGGCGACGCCCGCGACGAGCGGTGCCTCCGGACCGACCACCACCAGGTCGACGCCGAGCTCGCGGGCCAGCCCGGCGACGGCGGCGCCGTCCATCGGGTCGACCTCGTGCAGCGTGGCGAAGGCGCCGATGCCGGGATTGCCCGGGGCGGCATGCACCTCGGTCACCGCGGGATCGCGGGAGAGGGTCAGCGCGAGCGCGTGCTCGCGGCCGCCGGTACCGATGACGAGGGCTTTCACAACTTCACTCCTTGCCGGGTCGAGTGCCCCACGACGCGCTCGGGCGCGTCCTCAGGCACTCGACTGCGATCAGGCGTTGACGACGACGGTCTCTTCACGGCCCGGCCCGACGCCGACGCCCCAGAAACGGGCACCCGACATCTCCTCGAGCGCCTTCACGTAGACCTGCGCGTTCTTGGGCAGGTCGTCGAAGTCACGGCAGCCGGAGATGTCCTCGCCCCAGCCGTCGAAGTACTCGTAGACCGGCAAGGCATGGTGGAACTCGGTCTGCGTCATCGGCATCTCGTCGACCCGCCGGCCATCGATCTCGTAGGCCACGCAGACCGGGATCCGCTCCCACTTCGAGAGCACGTCGAGCTTGGTCAGGAAGAACTCGGTGAGGCCGTTGACCCGGGTCGCATAGCGCGCGACCACGGCGTCGTACCAGCCGCAGCGGCGGAGCCTGCCGGTCGAGACGCCCACCTCGCCACCGATCGTCTGGAGGTCGATGCCGTCCGAGTCGTTGAGCTCGGTCGGGAACGGGCCGGAGCCGACGCGGGTCGTGTAGGCCTTGATCACGCCAATCACCCGGTCGATACGGGTGGGGCCGATGCCGGCGCCGGTGCAGACACCGCCCGCGATCGGGCTGCTCGAGGTGACGAACGGGTAGGTGCCGTGGTCGACGTCGAGCATGGTCGCCTGGGCACCTTCGAAGAGCACCGTCTGCCCGGCGTCGAGCGCCTTGTTGAGCAGCAGCGAGGTGTCGGCCACCATCGGGCGCAGGCGGTCGGCGTACGCGAGCAGTTCCTCGACGATGGCCTCGACCTCGACGGCCCTCCGGTTGTAGACCTTGGTGAGGACCTGGTTGCGCACCTCGAGGGCCGCGTCGACCTTCTCGCGCAGGATGCCCTCGTCGAAGAGGTCGGCGACGCGGATGCCGACGCGGTTGACCTTGTCGCCGTACGCCGGCCCGATGCCGCGGCCCGTCGTCCCGATCTGGTTCTTGCCGAGGAAGCGCTCCGCGACCTTGTCGATGGTGCGGTGGTACGACGCGATCACGTGCGCGTTGGCGCTGACCACGAGCCCACCGATCTCCACGTTTCGCGCGAGCAGCGCGTCGAGTTCGTCGAAGAGCGCCTGCGGGGAGACCACGACGCCGTTGGCGATCACCGAGGTGGCGCCCGGGGTCAGGATGCCGCTGGGCAGCAGGTGGGTCGCGAACTTCTCACCGTTGACCACGATGGTGTGGCCCGCGTTGTGACCACCACTGGTGCGAACGACATAGTCGATCGGGTCGGTGGTCGCCAGAAGGTCGGTCGCCTTCCCCTTGCCCTCGTCGCCCCACTGGGCACCGAGCACCACGATCGCCGGCATGGGCACCTCCGCTTGATTGCCTGCGCACTGCAAAACAAAGGAGCCCGGTGCAACAGCACGGGGCTCTTACGAAGAGAGATTACCAAACAGCGCGTCGAAGGCCTCCTGGCTCGAGTCGCGCAGGAAGTCGCGGCAGCGGGTCTCCTCCGCGGTCTCGCCGATCCGGCCGGCGGCGATCGCGAGCGCGGCGAGGGCGCGCAGGAAGCCGCGATTGGGCTCGTGCGACCACGGCACCGGGCCATTGCCCTTCCAGCCGTTGCGGCGGAGCAGGTCGAGGCTGCGGTGGTAGCCGACGCGGGCATAGGCGTACGCCGTCACATCGTCGCCCGCCGCGTCGGCGAGCGCCTGCTCGGCGAGCGTGGCCCAGGCGGCGGGCGACTCGGGGTGCCGGCGTACGACGGCGCGCGGGTCGGCGCCACCGGCGATCTCGGCGGCCGCGGGGTCCTCCGGCAGCAGCGTCGGGGGCGGTCCGGCCATCAGGTCCTGGAAACTCATGGACTAATTGTCCCCACCGTGGTGTTGGCTCTACCCGTGACCCAGACATCCACCACCGCACCCGCCGGGCACGACGCGGAAGTCCGGCCGTGGCCGGCACTCTTCGCGCTCGTTCTCGGCTTCTTCATGATCCTGGTCGACCTGACCATCGTGACCGTCGCGACGCCGACGATCATCGAGAAGCTCGACGCGAGCGTCAACCAGGTGGTCTGGGTGTCCAGCGCTTACATGCTGGCGTACGCCGTACCCGTCCTCATCACCGGACGACTCGGCGACCGCTTCGGCTCCAAGAACCTCTACCTCGCCGGTCTCGCCGTCTTCACGCTGTCCTCGCTGTGGTGCGGGCTGACCTCGAGCATCGGCATGCTGATCCTGGCGCGGGTCGTGCAGGGCATCGGCGCCTCGATGATCACCCCGCAGACGATGGCGATCATCACCCG
>JASLCW010000331.1 GCA_030151765.1 Marmoricola sp. | reverse complement strand
CCCCCATGGCGCGCAGCACCGCGACCACGCGCGGCACCTCGTGGGTGCGGAACATCCCGGTGCCGCCAAGCCGGGCGACCACGGTGAAGAAGCCCTCCGCGGTGCGGAACTCCTCCTCGAAGAGGTCGAAGGCGTGCGGCAGCGCATGGCACACGGGCAGTCCCAGCCCACGCAGCCGGAAGGTCTCCCAGAGCACCCGCGTCTGGTAGTCGATCCGGGTCGCCGCATCGGGAAGATTCGCGTAGTAGAAGCCGATCCCCGGGTCCAGAACGATCTCGGTGACTCCGGCCGCACGGGCCTTGTCGACGCGGGCGGCCAGCAGGTCGTACATCTCCTGCAGCGGATCCTCGAGCGTGGCATCGGCATCGACACGGACATTGGCGGTGGTGCCATGGCACAGTACGACGGTCGCGCCGTGCCGAGCGGCGAGCGCGAAGATCGCGTCGTCGTCGGATGCGCCTGTGTGGTTGACGATTCCCGCACCCGCGTCGAGACCGGCCGCGATCACGTCGGGGTGATAGCTCTCGACGGACACGACGATCCCGTCGGCTGCGAGCGGCTTGATCACCGGCACCAGCTGATCGATCTGGCGGTCGATGCCCACCCGCTCGGCGCCGTCCCAGGTCGACTCCGCGCCGATGTCGACACAGTGCGCACCCTCGGCGACAGCCACGCGCGCCTTGCGGATCGCGGACTCCGTGGACACCGCCACGCTCTCCCGGTACGACGAGTCACGCGACAGGTTGACCGTCGCCATCACCACGGGATCGCGGTCGGTGTCGATGACCTGACCGCCGATCCGCACCGGGGCGACCGGCTTGTCGAGGTCGGCGCCGTAGCGTTCCGCCAGCGCAGCAAGGGCTTTGAGTGTGATCACGGGTTGTTCCTCAGATAGCGGCCCATCAGGAAGCCGTCGCGTTCGAGAAGCTGGACGAGATCGAAGGTGCGTACTCCGTCCAGCGCCGGGGTGACCGGCGAGTGTGCGGTGCCGCTGAAGGTCGGCGACAGGGTGATGTCGGCCTCGTCGACACGATCGGAGGCGATCATCTCATTGAGCAAGGTCGGCCCGCCCTCGCAGACGATCCGCCGGTGGCCGCGTCGTACGAGATCGTCGATGAGCGCTGCCGGCGCAACCCGATCCCCTTCGAGCACGGCGATCTCGGCGTGCTTCCGGGCCGCTTCGAGAGCCGCCGGGTCGGGAGAACCGGCGGTGTAGACCAAGGGCCGTTGCGTGGACTCGTGAAAGAGCGGCAGCTCCCACGGAAGCTCGAGCGAGCGGCTCACCGTCACCAGCAGCGGCGCCCCGGCGAGGCCGGCATCCGCGCGGCCGGACGGATAGTCGGCCGCCCGCACCGGCTGATAGCGCTCCGCCCTGATCGTCTGCGCTCCGGCCAGGATCACATCGCACCAGGTGCGTACCGCGTCGAAGACGGCGCCGTCCGCCTCACCCGAGATCGATCCGCTCAGCGCATCGGGGCCGACGGCGGCGCCATCGAGCCCGCTGACCATCATCGCGCGCACCCAGGTCGTGTCCGCCGGCCAGGGATACAGTTCGGCGAGGCGCTCGGCCGGCACCGCCGTACCGGACGCCTCGCCGATCAGGACGCGAGTCAGAATGGCCGATCCTCGGGATCGCCGGCGCCGACACGCTGTTCCCGGATCTGGCGGCCCCGGTCGGCATCCTTGGTACGACGGGACGCGGCCTTCTCGATGCCCCGACGGCTCCGCTCGGGAAGCCGGATCTGCGACTCGGCGTCGAGGCCGCGGTGCAGTTCCCGCGCGCGCTCGAACTCCGAGTCCAGTTCGGCGCCGAAGAGCAGCGCGGCGTTGGTCAGCCACAGCCACAAGAGCGCGATCACGACGCCGGCGACGGAACCGTAGGTCTTGTCGTACGAGCCGAAGTTGGTGACATAGACGGCCAGACCCGTCGACGCGACCACCCACACCAGCAGGGCGACGAAGGCACCGACCGAGAGCACCCGGAACTTCGGCGGCTTCACGTTGGGCGCGAAGTGATAGAGCATCGCGATGATCATCACCACGATGACGATCTGCACCGGCCACTTCGCCCAGTTCCAGATGTCGACGGCCTGTGAACCCAGGCCGAGCTTGTCGCCCAGGGAGCGCGCGACCGGCCCCGAGGCACCGAGGATGATCAGGACCGCGGCGCTGAGGACGACGGTGACGACCGTGAGCAGATAGGTCATCGGGTAGAGCCGCCAGAATGGCCGGCCCTCCTCCACCTCGTAGATCCGGTTCATCGCCCGTGAGAAGGCGCGCATCCAGGACGAGGCCGACCACAGGGCGCCGACGAGGCCGATCGCGAAGGTGGCCGTGGCCGCTTCGGAATGGGCCAGTCGCACCAGCGGGTCGTGGATGTCGGCCAGCGTCTTGGAGGACACCAGCGGGCGCAGCACGTCGAGGACGGTGTTGACCGACTTCTCGCCATTGCCGAAGACACCGACCAGGGAGAGCAGCGCCAGCAGGCCGGGGAAGATCGAGAGCACGGCGTAGTAGGTCAGGCTCGCGGCCATGTCGGTGCCGGAGTCGTCCATGAACTCCCGCACGCTCTTGCGTACGACGTACCAGGCGGAGCGGCGCTCGAACTGCTCCTCGACCCCGAAGTCGTCACCCGCCGGCTCTGCCTCGGGTTCCGGTTCCGGTTCGGGTCTCGCCAGCACGGGATCATCCGCGCCGACGACCCGCTTCTCCGCCGGCTCCTGGGCCGGCTCCTGGGCCGGCTCCTGGGCCGTGGCTTCCTCGGGCTCGATCACGTCCTGCTTGGTACGGCGGAACATCACTTCTCCCTGTGTGGTAGCTCGAGTGCTGACCAGGCAAGTCCGTCGAGGATGTCCTGTTCGGAGACCAACATCGCGTGCACCGGCGTACGCCGCAGGACACGGTCGAGGATCAGGCCGCCCCCTCCGATCACGTCGGCGCGTCCGGGATGGAGATAGCCGAGGGCCAGTCGCTGCTGGACGCCCATCGTCAGCAGGCTGTTGACGGTCGCCTGCGCGGATGCCTTGTCGATGACGGAGTGGTGGATCAGGTCGCGCTGGTAACTCTCCAACCGGAGGGCTCCCGCGGCGATCGTGGTGACGGTGCCGGCCACGCCGATGACGGTCGCGGCGGCCTCGAGGGCGACGGTGAGCGTGTCGAGTGCCCGATCGATGTCGGCCGTCGCCGCCTGGATCTCCTCGCGCGTGGGCGGATCCGAGTGCAGGTGCCGCTCGGTGATCCGGACCGAACCGATGTCGAGCGACTGTGCCCGCTCGACGTGATCGGTGCCGAGGATGAATTCCGTCGAACCGCCACCGATGTCGACCACGAGGTACGGTGCCGGTGACGCGCCGCGGAGCGTGCGCACCGCGCCCGTGAAGGACAGGCGTGCCTCCTGTTCACCGGTGAGCACCGTCGGCGGCACGCCGATCCTGGCCTGGACGGCCGCGGTGAAGGCGGCGGCATTATCGGCGTCTCGAGCCGCGGAGGTGGCCGCGAAGACGGTGTGCTCGACGTCGTACCGGGCGGCCGTCGCGGCGAAGTCCGCGACGGCGGCAAGGACGCGGGTCATCGCCGCGTCGCTGATCCGGCCCGTCTGGTCGACGCCCTCGCCCAGCCGGACGATCCGCATCTCGCGGACCAGCTCACGTGCCTTGCTGGTCTCGGGATCCAGGTCGGCGACCAGGAGCCGCAGCGAATTGGTGCCGCAGTCGTACGCCGCCACGCGCGTCATGACTCGCCCCCTACACAGGGCCCCTTGCGCCACCACTCGCCGAGCAGGTCGAGCACCTCGTCGCCGAGCGGGTTGACTCCGCGCCCCTGGGCCAGCGCCTGGCCGGCGAGCACATGCAGGCACTTCACCCGGGTGGGCATGCCGCCGGCACTGACACCGGAGATCTCCGGCACCTCACCGACCTCGCGCTCGATCTCGCCGCGGGCGGCGAGATAGGCCTCGTGCGCAGCTCGGTACGACGCCGCGAGTTCGGCATCCTGCTCGAGCCGCTCGCTCATCTCCTTCATCAGCCCCGACGCCTCGAGGGTGCCGATGAGCGAACTCGCACGGGGGCAGGTGAGATAGAAGGTCGTCGGGAAGGGCGTGCCGTCGTCGAGCCTCGGCTCGGTCGTCACGACATCCGGGTTGCCGCAGGGGCACCGGTGCCCCACGTCATGGATGGAGCGCGGCCGCCGACCGAGCTGTTCCTTGACCCGGTCGCGGTCGAGATCGGAGATCGACATCAGTTGCCCGGGGTGATCTTGCTCAAGGGTGTGGGCACCTTCTTGTAGGTGTCGGGATGGTCGGCCGCCTGGAGGGAGTCGTACTGCTGGCTCCACCAGGCCTCCGGCGTGCTCCTCGGTACGACGGCCCCGCTGAGCTTGTCGGTGCCGCGCAGCGGCTGCCCGTCGGTGCCGATCACCTGGTAGGCGGTCTCGCCGGACATCACCCAGCCGAGGCGCAGCCGCGCCTGCTGCCGGACGAACGCCGGGTCGGACCAGCGCTTCTCCTCCGCACGCAGACTGCGCACCTGCGCCTGCGAGCTCGCGATCTGCGCCTGCAGCCCGTGCAGCTGGCCGCTCTGCCGCAGATAGGCGCGCATCGAGGAGGCGTAGGACACGACGAGCACCAGCACGACCAGCACGAAGACGACCATGCGGTTGGTGAACCGGGTCTTCGCGGGCGCCTCGGGGACGCTCCGGGCACGCGTGGTCGCCCGCACGCCCGGACGGGTGCGCGTCCTCGCCGGCCGGCCGGAGTGATCCGGTCGGCTGCGGGCCTGGGGGCGTCGTGGCCGATTGGTGGGCATCGTCAGCCGGCGTACCTCGGGAAGGCGGCGCGACCGGCGTAACGGGCGGCGTCGCCCAG
>JASLCW010000309.1 GCA_030151765.1 Marmoricola sp. | reverse complement strand
CCTGGTGCGGGGCTCGCCTCCGAGGCCCCCGAGGCGCCCCGCGCCGGTGACAACTCGAAGGTCTGGGCCGTCTTCGGTGTCGCCTCCGCGCTCGTCGGCGCCACCGTCGCCAAGAAGGCGCTCAACGCCGGCTGGAAGGCCGCCACCGGCAAGGAGCCGCCGGCGAACCCGGCCGACCCCGACGTCGAGATGTGGGAGGCCGTCGCCTGGGCCGCCGTCAGCGGCACCGCCGTTGCCCTCGCCCGGATGCTCGCCAGCCGCCGCGCGGCCAACTACTTCGTGAAGTCCACCGGACATCTCCCCGGCCAGCTCGCCCAGGACGGCAAATAGCGCGTTCCAGGCACGCACGTCGCGGCGTTCTCGTCGCTTGACGTGCGCTTCGCTTCAAGCACGCCCGCGCTCCTCGGCCTTGCGCTGCACGCACCTGGAATGCGCTATCGCGTATCCAGGTTGATCGGTCCGGACTAGATGCAGTCCTTGCAGATCATCTTCTTGGGATCTGCAAGCTGACTGCGGTGGTGCACCAGGAAGCAGCTCATGCAGGTGAACTCGTCCTCCTGCCGCGGCTTCACCTCGACAGCGAGCTCCTCGTGCGAGAGATCCGCACCCGGCAGCTCGAATGATTCGGCGGCTTCGGCCTCATCCTCGTCGACCTTGCCGGAGTTCTTGTCGTGGCGGCGCGCCTTGAGCTCTTCGAGGCTGTCCTCGTTCTGCTCTTCCTCGGTCTTGCGCGGTGCGTCGTAATCGGTAGCCATGTCTGCTTTCGTCCTCTCCCCGTCGTCCAGCCGCGCCAGATTGTGCACCAAAGATCGGGCAGATGCATCTTCTGAAGCGAACGTGTCGGTGAACGAGTCGGAGCGCCCGGTTGTTCCCGAGCGTGAGGCTCAGTCCATTCTCAGAATTCGCAGGCGCGTACGAGCGCCGAGAATCGCTCGAAAGTGTGGTGTGGAGCACACACGATGAGGCGCTTCCCGGCCCCGCCTGGCCAGATCTCGACACGGGCTCCGGCCTCGCGGGCGATCAGGCCGCCGGCCGCGTCGTCCCACACTTCGGGACCCTCTTCGACATAGCCGTCGAGCCGGCCGGAGGCGACCGAGCAGAGGTCGAGCGCACACGACCCGGCGCGTCGTACGTCGCGGACCTGCGGCAGCATCCGGGCGACCGCCGCCGCCTGGTGGGCACGGACATGCCTCTCGTAGTTGAACCCGGTGGCGATCAGGGACTGTTCCTCGGGCACCTGCGCCCGGCACGAGAGCACCTCGCCGTCGCGGTGCGCGCCCTGGCCCAGCACGGCCGTGTAGTCGTGTCCCTGCATGACATCGCGTACGACGGCCGCGACCACCTGCCCGTCGACCTCGGCGGCGATCGAGACGGCGTACGCCGGGATCCCGTAGAGATAGTTCACGGTGCCGTCGATCGGGTCGACGATCCAGCGCACGCCGCTGGTGCCCTCGACCGAACTCCCCTCCTCGCCCAGGATCCCGTCGTCGGGCCGCGCCGCGAGGATCGTCTGCCGGACCACGCGCTCGGACTCGCGGTCGGCGTCGGTGACGATGTCGATGATGCTCGACTTGGTGCCGGCGACCCGGACGCCCTCGGCACGCATCCGGGTGACCACCTCGGCACCGCGATGGGCGGCTTCGAGAGCCAGGGCCAGCAGCTCGTCCGCGAGCGCCATCAGGCGATCTCCCCCACCGTGGGCTTGGACGCCCGCGGGTTGGGACAACAGTCGCGCCCGCACAGGTCCCAGGGAGCCGGCAGCGAGCCGACGCTCGTGCGGGCCGGGTCTTCGCCGCGTTCGGTGGCGGCGCGTTCCAGCAGCAGCTCGCGTACGACGCCCACGAAGCGCGAATCCGTCCCGCACGTCGCCGCTCGGGCATAGGACAGGCCGAGCTCCGCGGCAGTGGCGGCCGCCTCCGTGTCCAGGTCGTAGACGACCTCCATGTGGTCGGAGACGAAGCCGATCGGGACGACCGCCACGCCCTTGGTCCCGTCGGCGGCGAGCTCGCGCAGGCGGTCGTTCACATCGGGCTCGAGCCACGGGATGTGCGGGGCGCCGGAGCGGGAGCAGTAGACGAGCTCACCGGTGTGGGCGACGCCCGTGCGCGCCTCGACCGCCTGCTGGATCTCCGCCATGACACTGCGGTGCTGGGCGACATAGGCGCCGCCCTCGGGGCCACTCCCCTCCGCCATCGAGATCGGGATCGAGTGCGTGACGTAGAGGATCGGAACCTCGTCGCGCAGTTCCGCGGGCAACTGCTCGAGGGCGGCGATGGTGTTGTCGATCATCGGCTCCACGAAGCCGGGGTGGTTGAAATAGGCACGCAGGCGGTCGAGTCCGGGGGCATTCTCCATCTCGGCGACCACTCCGCCGAGATCCTCCCGGTACTGCCGACAGCCCGAATAGGAGGAATAGGCCGAGGTGACGAAGCACGCCACCCGTCGTACGCCGGCATCGCGCATCTCGGTGACCACGTCGGCCAGGTAGGGGTCCCAGTTGCGATTGCCCCAGTAGACGGGCAGGTCGATCCCGTTGGCGCCGAGGTCGCCGCGGATGGCGGCGAGGAGCGCGCGGTTCTGGTCGTTGATGGGGCTGCGACCGCCGAAGAGCTCGTAGTGCGCCCCCACCTCGACGAGCCGCTCGTCGGGGATCCCGCGCCCGGCCGTGACATTGCGCAGGAAGGGCACGACATCCTCCGGCCCCTCGGGCCCACCGAAGGAGACCAACAGGAGAGCGTCGTACGGCATCACGTCTCGGGCCATGGAGGAAGTCACAGAAGCATCCTAGGAATCGCTGAGACCCCACAAGAATGCACCCTCAACCCGCCGAGACCCCACAAGAATGCATCTTCAACCCGCTGAGACCCCAGACAAATGCAACTTGATCCTGTGCCTCCCCGGTGAAGTGCACTCCCCTCATGCATTTGCTTGGGGTCTCGATGGACTGAGGATGCATTTGCGTGGGGTCTCAGCGTGTTGTTGGTGCATTCTTGTGGGGTCTGGGCATGTCCTACGCTCACGGTCATGAGCTCAGCGAAATGGGAGAACTGGTCCGGACTGTCCTCGACGCTTCCCGTGGACGAGATCACGCCGACGACGCCCGAGGAGGTCGTGGACGCCGTACGGCGTGCGGCCGAGCGCAAGCTCACCGTGAAGATGCCCGGCACCGGCCACTCCTTCACCGACATCGCCCTCGCCGACGGCATCCTGCTCCGCCCCGACGAGCTACGCGGCATCACCCACATCGACCGTGAGGCGATGACCGTCACCGCGCTCGCCGGTACGCCGCTGCACGTGCTCAACCACGAACTCGAGCGCTTCGGGCTCAGCCTCCACAACATGGGCGACATCGCCGAGCAGACCCTTGCCGGCGCCACCTCGACGGGCACCCACGGCACCGGCGGCATGGTCGCCTCGCTCGCCGCCCAGATCGTCGGCCTGGAGCTGGTCGCCGGTGACGGCTCGATCGTCAAGGCCAGTGCCACCGAGAATCCCGACATCTTCACCGTCGCCCGCCTCGGTCTCGGTGCGCTCGGCATCATCACCTCGCTGACCTTCGCCGTGGAGCCCGTCTTCACCCTCGAGGCCTACGAGCACCCGATGCTCTGGGACGAGGTGCTCGGGTCGCTGGACCAGCTCGAGGCGGACAACCACCACTTCGAGTTCTACTGGTTCCCGCACACCGATCGCTGCCTGGTCAAGGAGAACAACCGGATCCTCGATCCTGCCGAGCCGCTCGGCAGGATCCGCGGCCTGGTCGACGACGAACTGCTCTCCAACGTGATGTTCGGAGCGCTAAACCGGGTCGGCAACGCCCGCCCCTCCCTGATCCCCCGGATCAACGAGATCTCCGGCCGGGCGCTGTCGGCTCGCCGGTTCTCCGACGTGCCGCACAAGGTCTTCACCTCACCGCGCCGGGTCCGCTTCCGCGAGATGGAGTACGCCGTA
>JASLCW010000307.1 GCA_030151765.1 Marmoricola sp. | reverse complement strand
GCTGGTGCTCGCCGGCACCAGCGTCAGCTTCAACGGGTCCACACCCGGACCGTCGAGTACGACGAGTCCCTCGATCCCCGAGAGCACCCTGCGCGTCGTACGGACGGCATCGATCGCCTCACCGAGCAGCTGCCCGCCCTCGCGCTCCAGCAGCGCCCGCGAGGCGTCGATGCTGGCCAGGATCGCCCCGGCCGGACTGGTCGTGTGGGTCGCCTCGACGGCCGCCTCGAGCCGTGCGGGGTCGAAGCCCGTCGGCCGATCCGCACTCCGCGTGTGCGCCAGGACGAGCGCAGCCTGGCTCCAGGCGGGCAGCGTTTTGTGAGCGCTCACGACCATCGCGTCGGCCCCCGACGCGAGGCCATGCGGCGGCAGATCGGGATGGAAGCCGAAGTGCGCGGCCCACGCGGCATCGACGACGAGAGGGATGCCGTGGCGATGAGCGACCGCGGCCAGTCCGGCGACATCGCCGACGGTCCCGACGTACGACGGATCTCCGACGAGGACGGCGCGCGCGTCGGGACACCGCACCAGGGCCTCCTCCACGGAGGCGGCGGCGACCCCTAGAGGCAGGCCCGTGCGTACGTCGACCTCCGGTCGCACCCACACCGGCTCGAGCCCGGCCAGCGCCAGGCCCAGCAGCATCGATCGGTGCAGCGTCCTGCTGACGACGACCCTGCCGCCACCCGGTCCGGCGAGTGCCAGCGCCAGGGCCTGGTTGCCGTGCGTGGAACCACCCACCGAGAAGCGGCAGAAGTCCGCACCCCAGAGTCGCGCGGCGCGCGCCTCCGCCTCGGCCAGGACGCCCCGGCTGAGCTTCATCGTGTCGAGGCCGGCGTACAGCGGGACATCGCCGGCGACCACGTCGCCGACCAGGTCGTGGCGTTGCTTGTGTCCCGGGATCGTGAAGGGCAGCGGCCGCTCCTCCTGGAAACGCAGCCAGGCGTCGAGCAACGGCGCGTCAGCGCGAAGTCCGCGGGGGTCGGTGGCCATGGAGTGCATTTCACACCAGGGCCGCGTCCACCCTGCGGTCAGTCCCGGTCGAAGGCCGCGTGGATGCGCGCTGCCGTGTCGGTGCCGATCCGGACGCCGCCGTCGACGTGCAGGTAGCCGGCACCCTGGATGTCCGAGCTGGCGAAGAAGATCGGGCCGACGGGTTCGTTCTGCAGGTGTCCCCAACGGCTCAGCCCACCGATGTCGTAGCTGGTGGCGTAGGAGCCGCGAGTCCACTCCTCGGCGCCCCAGTCGGAGAGGTAGAAGGCCAGTGGTTCCTTCATCTCGTCGCCGAAGTAGGCGGCGAAGGAGTCCAGCACCGCCTGCCGCCGCTCGTCCTCGGGGAGCGCCCAGGTCTCGTCCGCGCGGTCGCCGACGATGAAGCCGACGATGGTGCCGCGGTCCTCGTGCGGGGAGGTGTTGTCGTAGACCTCGCAGACCAGTTCGTGCGAGGCGAAGCCGGTCCCCGAGAGGCCGCGATCGCGCCAGAAGGGCTGTGCGTACGCCGCCTGCGCCTTGATCACCAGACCCATCGACTGGTGCTGGTGCGCGACGAGCCGGGGACGCGGCAGCGCCGGCGAGTAGTCGATCCGCGAATACAGGTTCGGCGGTACGGCGACCACGGCGAAGCGGGCGTGCACCTCGATGCCCTCGCTGATCGCCACCACCTCGCCGGGTACGCCGTCCCCGGACGAGGTCCAGGTGAGGCGTCGTACCGGACTGGACAGGAAGACGGCAGTGTCGCCGAGCTCGTCGGCGATCTGCTCCGACACCGACTGCATTCCGCCGACGACGCGCTCGTCGAGCAGGATGCCCTCGTCGATGAGGTGCTCGAACTTCTCCGCCGAGGCGACCATGAGCATCGCCTGCAGCAGCGAGAAGGTGTGCGAGGGCTTCCCGTACATGCCGGCGGCGATGTAGTGGTCGACGATGCGCCGGGCCTCGACGTCGTCGGTCTGCGAGGCCAGCCAGGTGCCGAACTGGACGACGTCCAGCTCGGCCGCCCGCGGGTGCTCCCACGGAGTGGCCGCGTCGATCTCGGCGACGAGCCTGTCGAGGGCGTCGACCAGTCGCCGGATCTCCACCAGCGTCTCGTCGGCCACCGGGAAGTCGCCCTGGAACTCGTGCCGCTCACCGTCGCGGGAGACGTAGACCGAGTTGCCCTCGCGATAGCGGGCGAAGGTCTCCTTGCCGAGCTCCTGCAACAGCGCCTTGAGCGCGTCCTGGTCGCTGGACACCCACTGGCCGCCGATCTCGAAGAAAGAGCCGTCGATCTCCTCCGACCAGGTGCGGCCGCCGACCCGGTCGCGCGCTTCGAGTACGGCGACGCTGTGGCCGGCCTGGGTGAGCCGGCGGGCGGTCATCAGGCCGGAGATGCCGGCGCCGATGACGACCACGTCACGGTCGATACGAGTCAGCGGAGAGGTCACGGGAGGGTCCTTTCGGTGGCCTGAGTCGGCGGACCGATGCTAGGAAGAGGACCCGGATCTGAGCGATGATTCTGCGGTCGAGGTTCATTTTCAGGACTCACCACAGCCTGAAGGAGCCTCCCAGCGGCTCGAATCCGATTCATTTAAGGAAGGAGCGGCCATGGCGGCTCGACCACGCGGCCGGCCCACCGAGCCGGTGCTCGACGCTGAGCGCATCACCGCGACGGCGCTCGTCGTACTGCGGGAAGCAGGCTTGCGTGGGCTCACCATGCGCGCCATCGCCGATCGACTCGGAGTGGCGCCCAGTGCGCTCTACAACCACACCCGGTCGCGGGCCGCCGTACTCGCCTCGATCCAGGAGTCCTTCGCCGCCGGCCTCGACACCTCCGGCTTCGGCACCGCCTCCCTGCGCGAGGCGCTCGCCCGCTGGGCCTGGAGCTACCTCCGGCGCCTGCGGGAGCGCCCCGAGCTGGTGCCGCTGATCGTGGAGGTGCCGATCGCGCACACGCCGCGCACGTCGGCGATGTACCAGCGCGTGATCGCCGGCTTCGCGGCGGCGGGCTGGCCCGAGGAGAGCATCATCGCCTCACTGAGCATCCTCGAGACCTTCATCTTCGGCGCCGCCCTCGACTCCCCCAGCCCCGACGACGTCTACGACCCGGCATCGACCGAGTCGCCCCTGCTCGCCCGCACCTACGCCGCCTACGCCCGCTCCGTCGACGAACAGGGCGCGCCCCAGCGCGACCTCGTCTTCGCCATGGGCCTCGACGCGATCCTCACCGGCCTGCACCACCTCTGGGGATCCGGCCGGGCCTGGACCCGGAGCGGCGAGACGCGGCGCTGATCCGGCTGTCCAGCACCGCCATCACCTGGTCGACGATGTCCCCGACTTCCTTGTCCACAACGGATTGCGGAAGGTCTTTGCCGCCGAGCGCGGTTCCGTCACGGATCACGTCCACCGTCACGCGAGTGGCCACGCGGCGGACACGTATCCCGTACGATCTCCCGTCCAGCTGAGCAGGCAAGAAATATTCGACGAAGGCCTCGATGCTCCGCTCGTCGAGCCACTCCTTGACGGACTGCCCTTCCGGCGCATGGATGCGGTCGAAGAGGCCGCGTTCGATCGCCGTCCCGTCGGGCCAGCCTTCGGTCGACGACGCTCTGAGGCCGACCCCGAATCCCATGAACACCTCGACTCCGGGGGTCGGGCTCTCCACCTTGTACGGGCACCTCACGATCGGCGGCACAGGGGCAAGGCTCTCCACACGGGCCGCGGGCAGCTCGACGTGGATCTCGCCTTGAGCCGGGTCGACGTGGACGACCTCACCCAACTGGGTGTCGCCGATGTACGTCGGCTGCGGGACGAACTCGACGATTCGTCCACGCCAGCGCAGCGTCTTCACACTGTGCCTGAAGCCATGTGTCAGCCAGGGTTCGGACCGTGCCACGAGTTGTTCGGACTTCCGATCGCGCACCTCGATCACGACGCGACCGAAGCCGTCATCCTCCCATCGGAAGCACATGCGCACGGCCAGCGACCTGTCCGGGCTGGCCTTCCACGGCGACTCGCGCTCACCGCCGAAGCCCTGCGCGAGCACCCGTTCCCGGATCCCGTCGAGGGTCTCGGTCGACCAACCTCGGTGTGGACCCAGTTGCACCACAGCATCGTGGATCAGGTCGAGAACCAGCCGCCCACGATCATCCGCCGACAGGTCGGCCACGGCAGCGGGCACCATGACCGCACCCGATTCCCAATCGAGCGGCCTGTCGGTGTCGACCGCGAGCCCGACCTCGTCACCGTCGTACAGGTGTGTGAAGAAGGGCAAACTGGTGGCCGGGCCCTCGATCCGCTCCGCGCGAAGCACACCGCTGTACGCCTCTGCCACCCGTCGAGCCGATCTCACCAGGGCATCCGTCGGCGCATCGTCCGTCCAGAGCCGGTCCTCCCACCCGGAGGACGGCCAGAACTCGACCCACCCGAACACCGCCACGGGAGAGATCGTGTCAGAACGGATCAACCGCCTCGATCTCCAGAACCCACATCTCCAATCCCGGATCGCTGACGGGAGCCTTCGACTCGATACCGAAGCCCTGATCGATCAGAAGTCTCTGGCTCGGTTTGTTGCGATGGTCGACCAGACCATAGACCATAGACAGTTGCCGTCTCCTCGGCACCGAGCTCGACAGCAATGCGTTCAATGACTTCGTCCAGGCATTCGCGCGCCACCGCTCCGCCCTGCCCACGCACTGAGGTGGCGACGGCGACGAGACGAATCTTGAACAGCGGATAGTCCGCATCGAGGTCACGCGACCACAACGCGACGGCAACCAGGGCGCCCTCATCGAGCCCCAGCAGGCACATTCCCTCGCTCGCTCGAATCGGAACCGACAGGGTCCGGATCGCCGACTGGACGCTCTTCTCGTAGGGCTTCGGGTGGGGCCCAGGTCGACGGCCTGGTTCCCTAGGTGCCGGCTCTGTGCACTCGAAACTTCGCAGAGGCGCGCTGTCGGCACCGCGTGGCGGCCGCCACTCGATGGTCACCCGGCCGGGCGGACGACACGGCGCGGCGTGGCTCTGCCGTGCCGGGCACGCAGAAATCGCGCTTCCTCCGTCGACGGCGGAGAACCCCCTCCTGTCGTCAGGTAAGCCAGGCCCTCGCCGACCTCGTCCGCGTCGATGCCGTCGTGCGGCACCTCGAGTACGTCGCTCAGCGCGACCGCGGGAAGAAGGTCAACGACCGCTGCAGACCCGACGGCCTGCCTGAAAATCCAGACAGGGTCCCCCTGCCGCAAGCCCGATCGATCCGCAAGGCTGCGCGGCAGATCGACGTCAACCAGGTCCCCGGTCGGGTGAGCCCCGCGCTGGTAGCGGACCTCGAGAAGGACCGACTCACCGGAGAAGTTGCGCACGCGGCCTACCGCGAAAACCACGTCCATGCGCCCTCGTTTCTCCCACTCACCAAGCGCCTTGAGGGTCTCCCCGACAAGCAAGCGATAGAAGGGAGCTTCCACCAGGTGGCCGAGAGTGTTCTGCGACAGGAATCCACGAATCCCGTCAGCAAAACGCTCCTCGATGGCTGTGCCGTGTCGGCGCAGGGACGCTGCACCGATCTCATCATCAGCCTGGTCTGCCTTGAGCGCCAACGCGAAGAGAGCGCTGTGGTAGGTGTGACTACCCGCCGCTCGGCCATGACGGAGCATCGGAACCTGGAGGCCGTCCGATACTCGGCCGTTCTTTCGCAGCGTCCGAATCTGGGCTCGGCTCGGCTCGCGGGTCGGGTCGTTCGTCGACACGACCGTCTCCCACGTCACGATCGGCACCGGGATCGATGTGAGCGTCACCGCGACCTCCTTCACAGGAAGCCTACTCTCTGAGCGGTTGTTTCAACCGCTCAGAGGAGATGATTCATCAGAGCTTCGACTGCACCCCGGCGAGGAGCTGGCGGGCCATCACGATCCGCTGCACCTGGTTGGTGCCTTCGTAGATCTGGGTGATCTTGGCGTCGCGCATCA
>JASLCW010000299.1 GCA_030151765.1 Marmoricola sp. | reverse complement strand
TGGGGGCCTCGTGTCGGGCTCTCTCCGGCCGCCTTCGATGCCTACACCATGCAGACCGGCTTCAATCCGGTGCAGCGTCCTGCAGTGACCTCGTCGTGGCACGTGCATCCCGCAGACATCGGCAAGGTCTGCTGGCTCCTCGACGGCAGTACGGACGTTCTTGCGCAACGTGCGGCCGAGGGACTCGACATCCGCTACGAGCAGCCGGTACGACTGATCTCGAGGGTGGGGAAGGGCTATCGGCTGACGACCGACGATGATGAGTTCGTCGCCGACGATGTCATCGTGACCAGCTCCGTGCATGCCACCAGGAGGATCGGCTTCGACCCGGTGCTGCCAGCGTGGAAGTCGGAGGCTCTGCTGCAGTCCCCGATGACCCAAGGCGGCAAGATCGTCGCGCAGTACCGCGACGGCGAACGCATCCAGGAGGCGGCAGGTCCGTCGGTACTCACCGACAGCGGCGCGGCGATGTTCTGGTTCAAGCGCACCGCCCAGGACACCGTGACCGTGCTCGGCACCATGCCTGACCGCGGCGATGGTCTGCTCGACGACCAAGACCGGGCTCTTGCTGTTCTCGATCGCCAGATCGAGGCGATGACCGGCTTCGAGGTGACTCGGATCGGCGGTGTCGTCCAGAACTGGACCGCTGAGGAGTTCTTCGGAGGTGTGGTGAGCTCGCAGAGCGGAGGGCTTTCGCGACGGGAGGCCCTCGGAGCAGCAGTCGGGAGCCTGCACTTTGCCGGTGAGGCGACCGGTGCCCGATGGGCGACCGCGATGGAGGGTGCTGCGCGCTCGGGCGAGCGGGCGGCCGACGAAGTCATCCAGAAGCGCCGCGCCCGCAGGTACGCGTAGTCAGGTTTGAGGCCCCGGGGAGCGGGCCTCGCGGCGATGCCGCCTACTGGGATTGGAAGAGGTTGTAAGTGATGAAGGTTCTTTTCGTGGGCGGCGCAGGTGACATGGGCCGCGTCGGGGTCTCGGCCACGGCGAGCGATCCGGCGGTGGAATCGGTAGTGGTAGCCGACCGCTTCGCCGAGGGCGCGCGCGAGGTAGCCGAGCACGTGGGTTCGAAGGCCCAAGGAATCGGCCTGGACATCAACGACCGCGGTTCCCTGGAGGCGGCACTGGCCGACGTGGACCTCGTGATGAACACGGTTGGTCCGTTCTATCGGTTCGGCCGTCCCGTCCTCGAGGCGGCGATCAGAACCGGCACCAACTACGTCGACATCATGGATGACTGGGAGCCGACGGCCGACCTCCTCGATCTCGACGATGAGGCGAAGGGTGCCGGGATAGTCGCCGTCCTCGGTGCTGGCGCGTCTCCGGGCGTGTCGAATGTCCTGGCTGCCGCGGCTGCCGCACAACTGGACGAGGTCGACGTGCTCCATACCGTCTGGCGGGCGGGGTCGGGCATCCCCCGACCGCCTGATCCCGGAGAGGAGCCTCAGCCTTCGGCGGCGATCGAGCACTGGCTCCACAATCTGTCGGTGCCTGCGCCGGTATGGCGAGAAGGCTGTCGACAGCATATGGACCCGCTCGAGAAGCTGAGTGTGTCCTTTCCTGGTGTTGGCCCTGTCCCCGTCTGGCTCTGTGGCCATCCGGAACCATTGACACTCCCGCGGACCTACCGTGATCTGAAGGAGTGCTACAACCTGATGACGTCGAGGCCTGGTCTCATGACCGTCGCGACGCGGATCGCCGACAAGATCCGCTCCGGCAGCCTGACGCTGGCAGAGGGGACTGCCGAACTGCTGCGCGCGCCGGGTCGGCGCGGACCGGAGGCAGGCGAGCTTCCCGATGTTCCCGGGCTCTTCGCGCTGGCCGAAGGCTCGGTGAAGGGTGTGCCCACACGCATCGCGGCCTCGACCCCTGTACTTCCGGTCGGCTCGATGGGCGAGTCGACGAGTATTCCGCTCGCCGTCGTGGGCGGCATGATCGCTCGTGGCGAGATCGCCCGGCCGGGCGTCATGGCTCCCGAGTCGATCGTCGACCCCGGTCTGTTCTTCGAGAGACTCGCTGGTTTCGGCAACAACGAATCGAGTCAGCCACTTGAGCTTCTCGTCGAGGAGATCTGAATCAGCGCCGGGAACTCTGCCGCTCGTCTGAGTGGGAGAACTCAGTGGGCGCCGGCGATGCGCAGCGCCATCTCGGCGTACTGGTCGGCGATCTCCTGGGGACTCCAGCGGCCCCCGTCGCGGTACCAGCGCGCGAGGTCGATGCCCAGCGAGAGCAGGGCGGCGGCGGTGATGGAGGCGTCGGCGACGGTGAAGTCGCCGCTCTGGATGCCGCGGGCGACCAGCTGGCGGATCTCGTCGTCGATGTCGTGCCGGATGCCGCGGATCTCGGCGAGGTGCTCGGAGGAGAGGGCGGCGAGCTCGTAGTTCACGATGCGGGCGCTGGTGTGGCTGCGGGCGTGGTGGACCGCGAAGTCGTGGACGACCCGGCGCAGGCCCTCGGTGGGGGAGTCGGTGGTGGCGACGGCCGCCCGAACCAGGCGGAGGGTCTCCTCGTGCCCCTCCTTGGAGATCAGGTACAGGAGCTCTTCCTTCGACTTGTGGTGGACGTACAGCGCCGCCGGACTCATGCCGGCCGCGGACGCGATGTCGCGCGTGGTGGTGCCGTGGAAGCCCTTCTCCGCAAAGGCCTGAACCGCCGCCTCGACGAGTCGCGAGCGGGTCGCCTCGGCGCGCGAGAGGTCGGGCGTCTCGGTCATCGCATTCCTCCTGGGCCGGGAGATCCCCCGGGCGGGTGACGTGGCTAACAGGTCGCCGTGGGGCCTTGACGAGCCGCCGCGTATGCTCCACCTTAGCGGTAAGCAAGCGCTTAGTAACCCTGGTTCACCCGAGGAGATCAAGATGCCCGAAGCAGTCATCGTGTCCACCGCCCGCTCGCCGATCGGCCGGGCCGGCAAGGGTTCGCTCAAGGACATGCGTCCCGACGCGCTCGCCGTCCAGATGGTCGAGGCGGCGCTGGCGAAGGTGCCCGGGCTCGACCGTCGCGACATCGTCGACCTGATCCTGGGCGTCGGCCAGCCTGCCGGTGAGTCCGGCAACAACCTCGGCCGCGCGGTCGCGGTCAGCGCCGGGATGGACCACCTCCCCGGCGTCACCGTCAACCGCTACTGCTCAAGTAGCCTCCAGACCACCCGGATGGCCTTCCACGCGATCAGGGCCGGCGAGGGCGACGCCTTCATCTCCGCCGGCGTCGAGACCGTGAGCCGCTACGTCAACGGCATGTCCGACAACGCCGAGGGCCAGAACGCGCTGTACGCCGATGCCCAGGCACTCACCGCGAAGCGGGCCGAGGCCGGCGCCCCGGCGTGGCAGGACCCGCGCGAGAAGGGGGCCCTCCCCGATCTCTACATCGCGATGGGCCAGACGGCCGAGAACGTCGCCCAGGTGCTCGGGATGTCCCGCGAGGAGCAGGACGCCTTCGGCGTACGCAGCCAGAACCTGGCCGTGCAGCGCATCGAGGAGGGCTTCTGGGCCCGCGAGATCACCCCGGTGACGCTGGCCGACGGCACCGTCGTCTCCGCCGACGACGGCCCGCGCCCCGGTACGACGCTCGAGGGCGTCAGCCAGCTCAAGCCGGTCTTCCGGCCCGACGGGACCGTCACCGCCGGCAATGCCTGCCCGCTGAACGACGGTGCCGCGGCCCTGGTGATCATGAGCGACACCAAGGCCAAGGAGCTCGGCCTCACCCCGCTGGCGCGCATCGTCTCCACCGCGGTGACCGCGCTCTCGCCGGAGATCATGGGCCTCGGTCCGGTCGAGGCGATCCCGGCCGCGCTGAAGAACGCGGGCATGTCGCTGGGCGACATCGACCTCTACGAGATCAACGAGGCCTTCGCGGTCCAGTCGCTCGGATCGGCGCAACAGTTGGGCATCCCGCTCGACAAGCTCAACGTCAACGGTGGCGCCATCGCCGTGGGCCACCCCTTCGGCATGACCGGCGCCCGGATCACCGCGACGCTGATCAACTCGCTGCAGTGGCACGACAAGCAGTTCGG
>JASLCW010000252.1 GCA_030151765.1 Marmoricola sp. | reverse complement strand
GACGTCGGCCGCACCTACGAGGCCGTGATCCGGGTCAACAGCCAGTCCGGCAAGGGCGGCGTGGCCTACATCATGAAGTCCGAGCACAAGCTGGACCTGCCGCGCCGGCTGCAGATCGAGTTCAGCCGCGCGGTGCAGCAGCGCACCGACGACGAGGGTGGCGAGATGTCGCCGGAGGCGATCTGGACGGCCTTCACCGCCGAGTACCTCGACGCCGAGGAGCCGCTGAAGCTCAACTCGGTGCACACCTCCTCGGCGGCAGGGGAGAAGGACGCGCTCACCGTCGAGGTGGTCGTCGACGGCGAGCCGCGCACGCTCGAGGGCTCCGGCAACGGCCCGATCGCGGCCTTCGTGGACGCGATCAACACGGTCGGCTACGACGTACGCGTGCTCGACTATGCCGAGCACGCACTCAGCTCGGGTGGCGATGCCATCGCCGCGGCGTACGTCGAGTGTGCGGTGAGCGGGGCGAACGGCGAATCGGAGATCCTCTGGGGTGTCGGCCTCGACGCCAACATCGTGACCGCCTCGCTGAAGGCCGTGATCAGCGCGGCGAACCGGGCCGCACGAGCCTAGACATGGCCTAGGTTTGGAGGCATGACCTCGACCACGCGTCCCGCCGGCCTCATCTCCGAGCGCATCGGTCAGTTCTTCCACGACGAGCATCGTCTGGAGTTCACCGAGTACGGCGGCGGCGACGCGTGGGTCATCCTCCTTCCCGGGCAGTTGATGCCGCGCCGGATGCACGAGCCGCTGGCGCGCACACTGGCCGCGGCGGGCAACCACGTCGTCACCTTCGACCCGCTAGGGCACGGACGCTCGGATCGCCCGGCGGACCCCTCGGCGTACTCGATGACCGCCTTCGCGGAGGAGGTCATCGGGTTGATGGACCACCTGGGCATCGAGCGCGCGGTCGTCGGCGGCACCTCGCTCGGCGCGAATGTCGCGCTCGAGGTGGCCGATCTGGCGCCCTCGCGGGTCAATGGGCTGCTGCTCGAGATGCCGGTCCTCGACAATGCCGTCGAGGCCGGGATCGTCGCCTTCGCGCCGCTGCTCTTCGTGGCCCGGGTGGCTCCGTTCGCGATCCGGGGCGTGCGCGCCGCGACCGGATGGGTGCCCCGCGGCGTCGTCCCCTTCTGGGCCGGCATCGCGCTCGACACCCTCAACCAGCGCCCGGCTTCGGTCGCCGCGACGGTGCACGGCATCTTCTTCGGCCGGGTCGCGCCGCCCGCCTCGCGGCGCCGTGAGATCGACGCACCCGCGCTCGTCGTGGGTCACCGGCGCGACCCGATCCATCCCGCGGCCGACGCCGCGATGCTCGCCGACGAGCTCGTCGACGCCACCTTCGTCGAGGCGCACACCATCCTGGAATGGCGTCGCCACCCGGAACGGCTCAACGAGATCGCCGTCGACTTCTGCGCCAGGTGCGCCGCCCAGACCTCCGCTCCGGCGCGGCTGCGGAGCACCTGAGCGCCCCTGGGGGAGAATGTCGGGGTGCCCCTCTACAGCGACGAAGCGGTCGTGCTGCGCACCCGCAAGCTCGCCGAGGCGGACCGGATCATCACGCTGCTGACCCGCCGCCACGGCGTCGTACGCGCGGTGGCGAAGGGGGTACGCCGGACCAGCTCGAAGTTCGGCTCCCGGCTGGAGCCCTTCACCCACGTCGATCTCCAGCTGGCCCAGGGACGCAACCTCGACACGATCACCCAGGCGGTGACGCTCTCGCCGTACGGCGCCTCCATCGGCGCCGACTACGACCGCTACACCTCGGCGAGCGTGATGCTCGAGACCGCGGAGCGCCTGGTGGCCGAGGAGCGCGAGCCCTCGCTGCAGCAGTACCTGCTGCTCGTCGGCGGCCTGCGCGTGATGGCGGCGGGGGACCACCGGCCCGGCGACATCCTCGCCTCCTTCCTGCTGCGGTCGATGGCCGTCGCCGGGTATGCACCCTCGTTCGAGGGCTGCGCCCGCTGCGGCCTCGAAGGACGCCATGCGGCCTTCCATCCGGCCGCGGGCGGACTGCTGTGTGCGGACTGCCGGATCCCCGGATCGGCCCGGCCCGCACCGGAGACGATCGAACTGCTGGGTGCGCTGCTCTCGGGTGACTGGGCGATCGTCGACCATGCCGAGCAACGGAACCGCCGGGAGGCGCGCGGTCTCGTGACGGCGTACCTCAACTGGCATCTGGAGCACGGCCTGCGCTCGCTGCCGCTGGCCGCCGAGTAGGTTTCTGCGTCGTGCCTGTGTTTCGGTCTCCTGAGCCCCACCCGTCGGGGGCGCGCCCTCCGTCGATCCCCGCGGACCAGCTGCCGAAGCACGTCGCGATCATCATGGACGGCAACGGCCGGTGGGCGAAGTCGCGCGGATTGCCGCGCACCGACGGGCACGCGCGCGGTGAGCAGGTGCTCGTCGACGTGGTCAAGGGAGCGATCGAGGTCGGTGTCAAGGCGGTCTCGGCGTACGCCTTCTCGACGGAGAACTGGTCGCGCTCGCCCGACGAGGTGCGTTTCCTCATGGGCTTCAACCGCGATGTGATCAAGCGCCGGCGCGAGGAGCTGCACGAGCTCGGCGTACGTGTGAAGTGGGCGGGGCGCGAGCCGCGGCTCTGGAAGTCGGTGATCAAGGAGCTGCGCATCGCCGAGGAGCTGACCCGGAACAACGACGTACTGACGCTGACGATGTGCGTGAACTACGGCGGCCGCGCCGAGCTCGCCGATGCCGCCCGGGCGATCGCCCGGGACGTCGCCAACGGCCGGTTGAAGGCGGACAAGGTCGACGAGAAGGTCTTCGCGCGCTATCTCTATGTGCCCGATCTGCCCGACGCCGACATGGTGTGGCGGACCTCCGGGGAGGAGCGGCTCTCGAACTTCATGCTCTGGCAGGCGGCGTACTCCGAGATGGTCTTCACCGATGTACTCTGGCCCGATGTCGATCGCCGTGATCTCTGGCGCGCGATTGAGATCTTCGCCGACCGCAACCGCCGCTTCGGCTCCGCCTAGCCCGCTGAGACCCCACTCAAATGCATCAAAAGAGCGCCGAGACCCCACTCAAATGCATTCTCAACCCTTTGAGACCCCAAGAGAATGCACTCGAAGGGTCGGGCCCTGTGGATAACTTCCGAGGTCGGATCCGGAATCTGGTCAGACTCGGCGGATGCCGACCCGCACCATTCCCGAGAAGCTGATCCAGCGCTGCGACGTACCACTTGATCTGCCTTTCATGGCGCAGGCGTCCGGCCTGACGACGCGCCAACTCCAACTGCTCGAGGGCGCTGGTCATCTGCGCCGTCTGTTCCGCGAGGTGTACGTCGGCTCGCAGATTCCTGACACCCTGGCGTTGCGAGCGCGGGCGCTGGCCCTGGTCGTGGCGCCGGGGGCCGTCGTCACCGATGTCACCGCGGCTTGGCTGCACGGGATCGATCTCTTGTCCGCTGGGGACCTGGGCAGCGTGCCGGACGTCCATGCCTTCCACACCGGCAAGGGTGGATTCGTGGCGCGCCCAGGTGTGACCAGCGGGCAACGCGTGATGCCCGAGTCGGACATCACCGAGGTCGGGGGT
>JASLCW010000230.1 GCA_030151765.1 Marmoricola sp. | reverse complement strand
TTCGGTGGCCTCGCCCTACCGCGAGACCGAGGCGATGAAGGACGGCTCCGACGCGATCGCCGACTGGGCGATCCTCAACGCCCTGGTGAACACCGCCAGCGGCGCCACGTGGGTCTCCTTCCACCACGGTGGCGGCGTCGGCATGGGCCGCTCGCTCCACGCCGGTCAGGTGAGTGTCGCCGACGGCACCGAGCTGGCCGCGCAGAAGATCGAGCGCGTCCTCACCAACGACCCGGGCATGGGCGTCATCCGCCACGTCGACGCGGGCTACGACATCGCCGTCGACGTCGCCGCCGAGCGTGACGTACGGATCCCGATGCGCGAGGCCTGAGCCGGCTCAAGTCGCGATAGTCCAATACGCCTCGCACCAGATTCCCGGTGATTTGGTGCGAGGCGTATTGGACTATCGCCCCGACCATTTCATCCCGCAACCGTCCACAAGTGCCTTCGTGGCCGCGTTGTCCACAGGCGGCGGCGGAGCCGCTCGTGGTCGTCGGTCTTTGGTCGCAGCCTCGGGCATGTGGGAAGGATTCGTTGGGCTCCACGCAGCGAGAGACCTCAACACCTGGTCGCACCCGTTCGAGTCGGGGGTGACCGACTCCCGCATGTCGATGCCCGTGATCCACGGCGATGGCGCAAGGTCGCATACGCCTGGTATGTGCCGGCTCTCGTGGACGGCAGTGTCGTGGAACAGCGGATCCTCGAACAATCTGTGCGCCTTCCCGCCTATGGTGCAGTCACCGGATGGGCAGCGCTGCGTTGGAGGGGCGCGGCCTTCTTCGACGGGACCGCCGAGGGTGGGCGGAGAATCCTTCCGATCCCGTTGGTCGTCGGTGGAGCTGACAGTGTGAGGCCGCACGCGGCGATCACGGTCAGTCAAGAACGACTCTCGCCTACGGAGATCGAGGTCGTCGACGGACTGCGGTGCACCACAGTCGTCAGAGCAGTCTTCGACGAGATTCGGCGGACCCGCTCGATCGCTCAGGCAGTCGCCGCCATGGACATGGCGGCAGCGGCGAAGCTGATCACCGTGGAGCAGATGCGCGATCATCTTCCGCAGCGCAACGGATGGACGGGCGTTCCTTTCGCCAGACGGGTCGTGTCGCTGGCTACCGATGACAGTCGCTCGCCCCCGGAATCGGCGATGCGCCTGGTCTGGGTTCTCGATGCGGGGTTGCCCGCGCCGCTCTGCAATCAACCCGTCTTCGCGCTCGACGGCTCGTTCCTGGGAATGCCCGACCTGTTCGATCCGGAGGCTGGTGTCGTTGGCGAGTACGACGGCGCGCACCACCTCGAGGATGACCAACGTCGAGCCGACCGCGAACGCGAGGAGTTGTTCCGAGATCACGGTCTCGAGTACTTCGCTGTGGTCAAGGGCGAGCTCGACAATCGGTCCCGGATCGCTGGCCGCATGCTCGCCGTACGTCGCCGTGCCCGCTGGCTACCACCCGATCAGCGAGCCTGGACGCTCCAGAAGCCCTTGTGGTGGAGGGATCGCTGACGTCGGGGGATAGTCCAATACGTCTCGCACGAAATTCCCCGGGAATCTGGTGCGAGGCGTATTGGACTATCCCGAAAGGACGGGCGAGGCGAACCAGACGGTTCGCTCCGCCCAGTCGCCGGGTCCGCGGCGGACGCCGGAGCAGACCATGATGGCGATCTGGGGCGGCCCGTCGGTGACCCAGTACTCCGGGTACTTCTGGTCCGCGGGGATGGAGACCTTCTTCGTCACCTCGTAGCAGAGGTGGGCGCCCCGGCCGATGAGGACGATGCGGTCGCCCACCTCGGTGTGCTGCAACATCAGGTTGCCGAGCGCGGGGGCCGAGCCCCACGGCCAGGTGTGCGCATTGAGCAGGACATTGCCCTGGGCGGAGCCGGGCAGGATCCCGGGCGGGCGGTCCCACGCGAACTCCCGCTTGCCGGCCTCGCTCAGCGGCGGTACGCCGGGCACGTTGTAGGCATCGCGCGCGAGGGCCAGCACCGGCGCGCGTCGTACGACGCCCGGAACGGTGATCTGTTCCGGGGTGAACGGGGCGGTGGCGCCGTTGTCGCAGACTGAGCGGGCGTGCAGCGTCGTACCGGCGAGAACCGCCTGGGCGACGACCGGTGCGGGGGCCTGTGCCGGGACGTGTCCGACCTGCCAGCCGGCGGCGACGATGCCGACGACCGCGGCGCCGACGGCGACATGGCGCCAGCCCTTCGACTCGCTGCCGCGGGCGCGCATGATCGCCCTGCGAACACACACGATCGGCCCCCCACTCATGGCACGAGTATCGCCAATGACCCCACCCGGAACCCAATCGAGCCGGGGATCCCACTCGTCGGTGCCGTCAGCTGGGCCGGTCGAGGGCGGCCAGCGCGAGCCAGAACTGCACCCGGTCCTGGGTACGGGAGACGCTCCGGTTGGTGAGGCTCTCGATGCGGCCGAGCCGCTGGTGGATCGTGTTGCGGTGCACGTACATCGCCTCGGCGGTGGCCTGAACCGATCCGTCGAGTTCGAGGTAGGTGCGCAGCGTGGTGAGCAGGTCCTGGCCCTCGCGACGCCCGTCGGCCTCGAGCAGCGGTGCGAGCGTCGCCTCGCTGAGTTCGCGGACGGGCAGGTCGGGGCTGTTGAAGAGCAGTCGGTGGAGGTTGAGCGGATCGCCGTGGTGGATGCCCGGCCCGCGGTCGAGCGCCTCCCGCGCCTCGAGATAGCTCCAGCGAAGACCCTCGACGCCGGCGTACGCGCCGCCGATGCCGACCCGGGCGCGCGGTCCCACCCGGCGGAGCGCGGCCAGTGCTGCGGGTGCCGCCTCGGAGGCCAGCGCCTCCGTCGGGCAGAGCAGCACGGCGCACCGGTCCACGATCGCGCTGACGACGGCGCCTCCCGGGTCCACATCGGGGCCGAGCAGCGGCGCCGGCAGCGATCGGATCGTGTCGGGGGCGGCATCGGTCATGCCGAGCAGCACCCGCAGGCCGCCCGTCGGCCGTACGCCGACCGCCTGCAGCCGGCGCTCCGCCTCGCGCGTGGTGATCGCGGAGCGCACCAGGTCCTCGATCACCTGGCCGATCTGGCCCTGCTGGCCCAGCCGGATGCCGTGCCGACGGCGCAGTTCGAGACCGACGAGGGCGACCGCGAAGTTCTTGAGCCCGTCCGCCGACTCGGAGGGTGGTGCCGCGGTGCTGAGGAGGGCGCCGATCGTGCGCCCCTCGATCCGCACCGGGTGCGCGATGACCTGTTGATGCCGGCCTTCGAAGATCTCGATCAGGTTGGCGCCCGGCTCGAGGTCGAAGAGCCGGGCGCGCACGGCGTCGACCGGCCACGCCTCGTGTTGCGGCTCCGAGGCGAGCACCCGCCCCTGCTCGTCGAGGATCGCGACGGATGCGCCGATCCGCGAGGCCAGCCCCGAGGCGAGTCCGACCAGGCCGCGACCCCCGAGGAGCTCGGCGGTCATCGCGTCGTGGGCGTCGAGCAGCGCGGCGAGCTGGTTCACGTGCGCGGAGGCGAGCGCATCGCCCATCCACCGGGTCACCGCGAGGAAGGGTGTCTCGTAAGGCACCTCGAGGATGGGCAGCCGGCCGGCGGCCCCCGCCTCGAGCATCGCTGCCGGGACCGTCGCATGGGTCAGGCCCACCGCGAAGCCGATGGCCGCCACATCGGCGCGGGCGAGGCGGTGTACCCAGGTGCGCTGGCGTTCGGCGGTGGTGAGGCGTAGACCGGTGGTCATCACGAGCTCGCCGCCCTGGAGCCAGGGTGACGGGTTGTCGAGCTCGGTCACGGTCGAGAGTCCGACGGGGCGGTCGAGCCAGTCGCGTTCGCCGTGCAGGACCAGCCCCAGCTCCGGTACGTCGAGGATCCGGGCGAGCTGAGGCACGGGCCCAAGTCAACCACCCGGAATGGTCAGTTGCACAGAACATTTCGCCAATGGTGTGCATACGCCCATCGCGCGCGCGTGGCCTGCGTCTCTAGCCTGAGCTTCACCTGAGAGGCGCGACCGATCAGGCGGTGATTCGAGAGGAGACGCACATGGTGGATTCCGCCACCCCGTCCGGGGCGGAAGCGGAGCAGGCGCCGGCGGTCTCGCTGCGCGGTCTGTCGAAGAGCTTCGGCGACGTGCACGCGGTCCGCGACCTCGACCTCGACGTGTTGCAGGGAGAGTTCTTCTCCATGCTCGGTCCGTCGGGCTCGGGCAAGACCACGGTGCTGCGGATCATCGCCGGCTTCGAGGCCCCGACCGGCGGCACGGTGCTCCTCAACGGCAAGGATGTGACGAGCGCCGCGCCCTTCGAGCGCGACGTGACGACGGTCTTCCAGGACTACGCGCTCTTCCCGCACATGAGCGTGCTCGACAACGTCGCCTACGGCCTCCGGGTGCGCGGGATGAAGAAGTCCGAACGCCGCGAGCGGGCCGCAGAGGCGCTGCGCACCGTGGCGCTCGAGGGCCGTGAGAACCGCAAGCCCACCCAGCTCTCCGGCGGCCAGCGCCAGCGCGTCGCCCTCGCCCGCGCCCTCGTCGTCGACCCGCAGGTGCTCCTCCTCGACGAGCCCCTCGGCGCCCTCGACCTCAAGCTGCGCGAGCAGATGCAGGTGGAGCTCAAGGAGATCCAGCGACGGGTCGGCATCACCTTCATCTTCGTGACTCACGACCAGGAGGAGGCGCTCACGCTGAGCGACCGGGTCGCGGTCTTCAACAACGGCACCATCGAGCAGGTCGGACCGGCCGACGAGGTCTACGAGCGGCCGCAGACCACCTTCGTGGCCGGCTTCGTGGGCACCTCGAACATCTTCACCGGCGCCGCCGCGCAGCAGATCCTCGGCGGCGGTGACTTCGCCGTACGGCCGGAGAAGCTGCGGATCGGTCCGCGTGGCCGCAATCTCGAGACCGAGGTCAGCGTGCCGGGCACGATCGCCGAGGTCGTGTACGCCGGCGCCCTCACGCGCTACTACGTCGACCTCGACGGCACCGGCACCCGGGTCTCGGTCTCGGTGCAGAACCAGCGACTCGACCACGGGCAGGGCGATGACGTCCGCGGCGGCGCCGTACTCGTCGGCTTCGATCGCGCCAACAGTTTCCCCATCAGCGAATCAACCAAGGAAGAGGAGTCAGCATGATCCGGTCCAAGAAGCGACTGTCCGCCATCCTGGCGGCCGCCGCGCTCGGTGCGAGTGCGGTTGCCGGCTGTGGCGGATCCAGCAGTTCGGGTACGCCGGGAGCCGCGGGCTTCGTTCCGCCGAAGGTTCCGATGCAGAAGACCGTCGGCAAGGGTGAGGGCGCGGTCTCGATCCTCGCCTGGCCCGGCTATGCCGAGGACGGTTCGACCGACAAGAGCGTCGACTGGGTGACCCCCTTCGAGAAGCAGACCGGGTGCAAGGCGACGGTCAAGTACTTCGGCACCTCGGACGAGGCCGTCAACCTGATGAACGGCGGCGGCTACGACGTCGTCTCGGCCTCGGGCGACGCCACCCTTCGCCTGATCGCCGCCGGCGCGGTCGCCCCGGTCAACACCGACCTGATCTCGAACTACGCCGACATCGCGCCCTTCCTCAAGGACCGTGCCTGGAACTCCGTCAAGGGCCAGATGTACGGCGTGCCCCACGGCTGGGGCGCCAACCTGCTGATGTTCAACAAGAAGGTCGTCAACCCGGCCCCGACCTCGTGGAGCGCGGTCTTCGCCGATGCCTCGAAGTACAAGGGCAAGGTCACCGCGTACGACAGCCCGATCTACATCGCGGACGCGGCGCTGTACCTGATGAACACCCAGCCGGACCTCGGCATCAAGGACCCCTACGCCCTCGACGAGAAGCAGCTCGACGCGGCGATGAAGGTGCTCCAGGACCAGAAGCCGAACATCAGCGAGTACTGGAGCGACTACACCAAGGAGGTCAGCGCCTTCGAGAGCGGCTCCTCGGTGGTCGGCACGACCTGGCAGGTCATCGCCAACACGGTCGACCAGAAGAAGGTCCAGACCGAGGCGATCCTCCCCGACGAGGGCTCGACCGGTTGGTCGGACACCTGGATGATCTCGTCGAAGTCGCAGCACCCCAACTGCGCCTACGAGTGGATGAACTACATCGCCTCGCCGCAGGCCCAGTCCGACGTGGCGCAGTACTTCGGTGAGGCTCCGGCCAACCTCAAGGCCTGCGACATCATCGGCAAGACCGACAAGAGCTTCTGCCAGCAGTACCACGTCGCCGACTCGGCGTACGCGGACAAGATCCACTACTGGACCACTCCGATCGCGCAGTGCCTCGACGGCCGCAAGGTCAAGTGCACGACGTACGCCGAGTGGACCCAGCGCTGGCTCGCGCTGAAGGGCTGATCGCACCAACGCGGTGTGCCCGCGGTCCGATCGGGACCGCGGGCACGCCACCGGCGAGGAATCACCTTCCGTACTGAGGAGAACGGTCATGGCGAACACGGCTGGCGTCCCCGCGACGCGCGCCACCCCGGGTGCTGCCTTCATGCACCGCCATCCACGACTCCGGCTCACCGCTGTCCTGGGTGCGCCGCTGCTGTGGCTCGGCGTCGTCTATCTCGGGTCGCTCGCGGTTCTGCTGATGGCCTCGCTGTGGACGCAGGATGCCTTCACGCCGAAGGTCCTGAAGATCTGGACCTTCGACAATCTTCACGCGGTCCTGACCGAACGGCTGTACCGCGACGTCCTCTTCCGGACCATCGGTGTGGCCGCCGCCGTGACGGTGATCGACCTCGCCCTCGCGCTGCCGATCGCCTTCTTCATGGCCAAGGTCGCCAAGCCGCGCACCGCCAAGTTCCTGGCGGTCGCGTGCCTGATGCCCTTGTGGGCCAGCTATCTGATCAAGGCCTATGCCTGGCGACTGCTGGTGATCCCCGGCGGCGTCCTCGACAACACCTTCGGTGGCAGCCCCGGCTTCGGCATGATCGCGGTCATCCTGACGCTGTCGTATCTCTGGCTGCCCTACATGATCCTGCCGGTGTACGCCGGTCTCGAGCGGCTGCCCGACTCGCACCTGGAGGCATCCGAAGACCTCGGCGCGCGACCGGGGATGACCTTCCGCGCGGTGGTCTGGCCGGCCCTGCTGCCCAGCATCATCGCGGGCTCGATCTTCACCTTCTCGCTCAGCCTGGGCGACTACATCTCCATCGGCATCGTCGGCGGCAAGTCGCAGATGCTCGGCAACCTGATCTACGCCGAGCAGACCCTGAATCTGCCGATCGCGGCTGCGGTCTCGACCCTGTCCGTGGTCGTGATGGCGATCTACATGCTGCTAGTGCGTCGTACCGGCGCCCTGGACCGGTTGTGAGGAGCGAACGATGACATTGACTTCGCGGACCAAGGCCCTGCTCATCGCGGCCGTCGGCATGGTGCTGGTGGTCATCTACGCACCGCTGGCCGTCGTGATCATCAACTCCTTCAACCCGGCCAAGACCATCGGCTGGCCGCCGAGCGGCTTCACACTCCACTGGTGGCGGATCGCCTGGAGCAGCGGTGGCGCCCTCGATGCGGTGTGGGTGAGCGTCCGGGTGGGCCTGATGGCGATGACGATCGCGCTCGTGCTCGGCACGCTGCTCGCCTTCGGCCTCTCGCGCTATCGCTTCTTCGGCCGCAATTCCCTTTCCCTGTTGGTGATTCTCCCGATCGCACTGCCGGGCATCGTGACCGGTATGGCGCTCAAGAATGCCTTCCAGGTGCTGATGGGGATCCAGCTCGGCTACTTCACGCTGGTCGTCTCCCACGCGACCTTCTGTGTCGTCGTGGTCTTCAACAACGTGCGGGCCCGGCTCAACCAGCTGGGCGTCTCCGTCGAGGAGGCCTCGCTCGACCTCGGCGCCTCGCGGTGGACGACCTTCCGGCTGATCACCTTCCCGATGCTGCGTTCGGCGCTGCTGGCCGGCGGTCTGCTCGCCTTCGCGCTCAGCTTCGACGAGATCATCGTGACCACGTTCACGGCCGGAGCGGGTATTCAGACGCTGCCGCAGTGGATCCTGCTCAACCTCTTCCGCCCGGCTCAGGCGCCCGTCGTCAATGTCATCGGCACCTGCCTGATCCTCGCCTCGATCATCCCGATCTACCTGTCGCAGAAGCTCGCCGGCGACAGCACGGGTGGCCGGGTCTGACACGGAGGAGGGATCGGTGCGGTTCAGCAATGTGGTCGACGGCCGCTCCCAGGAAGCCATCGACTCGGCGACCTACGACGTCATCGACCCGGTCACCGGCGCCACCTATGCGCAGGCACCGCTGTCGGGTGAGAAGGACGTCGACGAGGCGATGGCTGCCGCGGAGCGGGCCTTCGAGTCGTGGAAGCGGACCACTCCGCGCACCCGGCAGGCCGCCCTCCTGCGGCTGAGTTCGGCGATCTCCGACCATGCCGATGCGCTCATCGAGGCCGACTGTCGTGACACCGGCAAGTCGGCGCGGTTCACCCGCGACGACGATCTCCCGATGATCCAGGACGCGCTCACCTTCATGTCGGGTGCGGCCCGTTCGCTGGAAGGGCGCTCCGCAGGCGAATTCCTCGCCGGGCACACGTCATACGTACGACGGGAGCCGATCGGCGTGTGTGCACAGGTCACCCCCTGGAACTATCCGCTCCTGATGGCGATGTGGAAGATCGCGCCGGCGCTGGCGACGGGCAACACCGTCGTACTGAAGCCGGCGGACACGACGCCTGCGTCGACCGCCCTGCTCGGCGAGATCGCCGCCGAGGTGCTGCCGCCCGGCGTCCTGAACGTGCTCTGCGGCGACCGCGACACCGGCCGCGCGATGGTGGCGCACCCGACCCCGGCGATGGCGTCGATCACCGGCTCGGTGCGTGCCGGCATCGAGGTCGCCAAGTCCGCGGCGAGCGATGTGAAGCGGGTCCACCTCGAACTCGGCGGCAAGGCGCCGGTGATCGTCTTCGACGATGCCGACGTCGAGAAGGCGGCGAAGGCCATCGCCGAGGCGGGCTTCTACAACGCCGGTCAGGACTGCACGGCTGCGACACGCGTCGTCGCCCAGGAAGGTGTGTACGACGACTTCGTGGCCGCGCTCGCCGAGGCCGCCCGCAGGATCCGGCCCGGTCGGCCCGACGACGCCGAAGCCTACTTCGGTCCGCTCAACAGCGCTCGTCAGCTCGAGAAGGTGGTCACTCATCTGGCCGCGCTGCCCGAGCATGCCCGCGTCGTCGCGGGTGGTCACCGGGTCACCGAGAAGGCCTTGGCGAAAGGCTACTTCCACGAGGCGACCGTCGTCGCGGACGTCCGGCAGGACGACGCGATCGTGCAGGACGAGGTCTTCGGTCCGGTGATCACGGT
>JASLCW010000219.1 GCA_030151765.1 Marmoricola sp. | reverse complement strand
AGGTCGAGGAGCCCGAAGGCGCGGAGATCCCCGACCTTGCGGATCGTGGTGCGCAGTTCGCTCTTCGGCAACAGGATCACCGCGATCAGGGTGATCAGCGTCAAGACACCCGAGATCAAGAAGATCCGACCCGTCGCGTCGGCGTACGCCGTCCGCACGATCGCCGCCACCTGCGGCGGCAGGGCCGAGAGGTCGAGATCGGAGGCACTGCCACTGCCCCCGGAGGGCAGGCCGGCCGCAGCGAGTCCGCTGGCGATCTTGCCGCTCACCGTCGTGGCCAAGACCGCGCCGAGCGCCGCCACACCGATGGTGCCGCCGAGGGAGCGGAAGAAGCTGACCACGCCGCTGGCCGCGCCGATGTCGGTGACGTCGACGGTGTTCTGGACGACGAGCACCAGGTTCTGCATCAGCGCGCCGGTGCCGAGACCCATGAGCACCATGAAGATCGACAGGTGCCACATCGGCGTCGTGTGGTTGATCGGACCCATCAGCGCCAGGCCCGCGATCAGCAGCACGCTGCCGCCGACCATGACGCCCTTCCAGCGACCGGTCCGGGTGATGTACTGACCGCTGCCGGCCGAGCCGATCATGCTGCCGATGATCAGGGGCAGCATCAGCAGGCCCGACTGCGTCGGGGTGTGACCGCGTGCCACCTGGAAGTACTGGCCGAGGAAGACCGAGGCGCCGAACTGCGCGACGCCGACCGCGATGCTCGCGACGATGGCCAGCATCGTGGTGCGCTGCATGATGATCCGCGGAGGGATCAGCGGTTCCCGGTGACGACGCTCGACCATGATCGCGCCGACGAGGGCGACCAGCGCGGCACCGAGCATCGCGGCGGTCTGCCAGGAGAGCCAGCCGAAGTCGTGGCCGGCGAAGGAGACCCAGACCAGCGGTACGCCGGAGGCGATCGCGATCAGGACGGCACCCCAGTAGTCGATCACCGCGTCCCGGCGTACCGACTCGATGTGCAGGTACTTCTGCAGGAGCACCAGACCGGCCAGGCCGAAGGGCACCGCGATCCAGAAGCACCAGCGCCAGCCGAGCGAGTCCACGAGGACGCCGCCGAGCAGCGGGCCGGAGACCGTGGCGACGGCCATCGTCGCGGCCATGTAGCCGGAGTAGCGGCCCCGCTCACGGGGCGGGATGATCGCACCGAGGATCGCCTGGGCCAGCGCCATCAGGCCGCCCATGCCCAGGCCCTGGAGGGCGCGGGCGGCGAGCAGTTCGGGCACATTCTGTACGGCGCCCGCGGCCAGCGAACCGACCAGGAAGATCCCGATCGAGAGCTGCACCAGGAGCTTCTTGTTGTAGAGATCGGCGAGCTTCGCCCAGATGGGGCTGGTCACCGTCATCGCCAGCAGCGACGCGGTCACCACCCACGTGTACTGGGTCTGCGAACCGTTGAGCGAGCCGATGATGGTCGGCAGCGCGGTGGAGACGATCGTCGTGCTGATCAGCGCGACGAAGAGCGCCGACAGCAGCCCGACCAGGACCTCGAGGATCTCCTTGTGGGTCATCTGGCCGGGGCGCGCCGGCAAGGCGGGGGCACTCATGCGATTTCCTTCTTCTGACTGTCTTGATGGCCTGCGGCGAGCAGGCCGTTGAGTTCGTTGATGAGCGCGACGGCGCTCTCGAGCTTGGCGTCGTCCCAGCCGGCGAGGTGCTCGGCGAGGCGTTCGACGTACGCCGCCCGCGCGGCGAGCAGGCGCTCGCGGCCCGCCTCCGTGAGGGAGAGGAGACCGGCGCGGCCGTCCTCGGGGTCACTCGTGCGGGCGACCAGGCCGAGGCTCTGCAGGTGGGCCAGCTGGCGACTGATCACCGAGGGCCCGACATTGACGTGTTCCGCGAGTGCCGAGGGGCGGCACGAGCCGCATTGGGAGAGGATGCCGAGCACGACCACATCGGCGCGGCTGATGCCGGGCTGCTCGATCGCCCAGCCACCGGCGAGCGTCCGGGTGGCACGTCCGAAGCCGATCAGGCTACGGAAGAGCCCGGTCATCGCTTCGTCGCGGGTTTGGTTGTTCACGACAACCATTATGAATATTTGCTTGTGTCAAGCAACTAATTCGAGCGTGACCTCGATCACCGCCGGGTGTGGCGCATCGTCAGGAGGCGAGACCGAGCTCGGCCATGCGGGCCGCGTGGTTCTCGGTGAGGCGGGTGAACATCCGCGCCATGGCGGCCAGATCCAGCCCGGGGCGGTCGATGCCGCCCGCGAGCAGCGCGGTGAGCGAGTCCCGTTCGGCCGCGACGCGCTGCGCCTGCGACAAGGCCTCCCCCATCAGCCGCCGACCCCAGAGGGCCAGCCGCCCACCGACGCGCGGATCGCGCGCGATCGCCTGACGGACCCGGTCCACCACGAAATCGGCCTGACCGGCGTCGGCCAGCGAGGCGAGGATCAGCTCACGGGTACCGGTGTCGAGAAAAGATGCGATCTCACGGTAGAAGTCGGCGGCGAGACCGTCACCGACGTACGCCTTGACCAGTCCCTCCAACCAGTCGCTCGGCGCGGTCTTGGCATGGAAACCGTCGAAGGCCTCGGCATTGGGCTCCAGAGCCGCCACCGGGTCGCCGCCGAGGGAGGTGATCCGGTCGAGGAGAGGCTGGATGTGCCCGAACTGAACGGTCGCCATCGAACCCAGCGCCAGCTTGTCGGCGAGCGTGGGCGACAGCCGGGCATCGTCCACCAGACGCTCGAAGGCGGAGAGTTCGCCGTACGCGATCACGCCCATCAGGTCGATGACCGCCTCCCGGTACCCCGGGTCCGCCAGCGCCCCTGTGTGACCCGTGTCCTCGCTCGGCTCGCTCATGGAACAACCGTACCGATACACTAGACACACGAGCGCGGTCGCCCGGGGCCCTGATACCTGAGGTGGACGACCCGCGTGGGACACCGGCTCCCGAGATGGAGAGCCAGCGGTGCGCCGAAGTCACAGGGCCCACCGTCCGATCCCATGACATCGGCGCTAACTGCGCCGATTCTTCACAGACAGGCAAGATCCTGACCACCTTCCGAGAGCTCGGGGTGCTCCCCGAGATTGCGGACGCGCTCGAGCGCGTCAACATCACCACTCCCTTCGCCATCCAGGAGATGACCCTGTCGGTCGCCCTGATGGGCACCGACCTGATCGGCCAGGCCCGCACGGGCACCGGCAAGAC
>JASLCW010000218.1 GCA_030151765.1 Marmoricola sp. | reverse complement strand
GGCCGGTCCGCCAGCTCGCGGCCGAGCAGCGCGCAGCGCTCGAGGCCGGTCCGGCACGTCTTGCGCTCACGCACCTGTGGGGCACCGAATCGGATCGCGCCGAGCCTCCGGCGCAGGGCGACATGCTGCACAGCCTGGGTTGGCTGCTCGAAGAGCTCGTCGGCAACGACCCGCTCCTGCTCACCGTCGACGACGCCCAGTGGGCCGACGAGGAGTCGCTGCTCTTCCTCGGGTCACTGCGCGAGAGCCTGGCCGACCTTCCGCTGGCCGTGGTGGTGGCCGCGCGGGACGAGTCCGTCGACCGTACGCCGACACTCTCGGCACTGGTGGCCGACCGTGATGCCGTCATACTCAGGTTGGAGCCGTTGTCGGGTGCGGGCATCTCGGTGCTGCTCGGCGAACACTGGCCGGACGTGCCGAACGGTACGGCGGCCGCGGTGCTCGATGTGACCGGCGGCAATCCCTTCCTGGTGCACGCGCTGGCCGATGCTCTCGCCGACGACGCAGCGCATGTGGATCCCCAGCAGGTGCATGCCGCCGTACCGGACAGCGTCGTCGACCTGATGGTCTCGCGCCTCGCCGGACTGCCGGACGCCGAGCAGACGCTCGCCCAGGCGGTGGCGGTCCTGGATACGGCGAGCCTCCCCGACGCCGCCGCGCTCGCCGAGCTCGACACCGACAAGGCCGCCGGAGCCGCCGACCACCTGCGCCGGGCCGGCCTCTTCGCCGACGGATCGGGCCTGTCCTTCCGGCACGGTCTCCTGCGCACCGCGGTCTATGCGGTTATAGGCCCGGACACCCGCGACGCCCGGCATCGGGCGGCAGCCCGGCTTCTCAAGGATCCGACCCACGCGGCGGCACATCTGCTCCTCACGACGGGTGTCGGGGATCCATGGGCCGTCGATGTCCTCAGAAGCGCGGCGGCCGAGGCGATCGCGGTGGGCGCACCACAGTCCGCGGTGGCGCTGCTGCTCCGGGCCCGGGCCGAGCCCGCCCCCGAGGAGCAGCTCGCCGATCTGCTGTCCGATCTCGGGCTCGCACAGATGCGTACCTTCGATCCGGCCTGCCTGGGCACTCTCTTCGAGGCACTGGACCGTACGACGGATCCCGTGGCCCGGGTGCCGCGCGCGCTGGTGCTGGCCGCGGCGTGTGCCTTCGCGGGCCGCCACGAAGACGGCGCACAGGTGCTCGACGGCATCCTCGCCGAGCTGGCGGGCCTGGACCGCGAGCTGGTGCTGACCGTGACCGCGGCCTGGGCGGCCATCGCGCTGCTGATCCCGCCGCGCGTTCCGGAGGCACGCCGCCGCCTCGCCGAATTCGCCGACCTGCAAGGGGAAACCGCCGGCGAACGGCTGCTTCTCATGCAGCAGCTCTATCTCGCCGTCTGCGCCAACGAGCCGGCTCCCGTCATCCGGGCGCTGACCGCGCGGGTGATCGGTGACTGGCAGACCCCGGAGCAGTTCCCCGAGTCGGGGGACTGGGTCTGGCCCCGGCTCTTCCTGGGGCGGATCGGCGACTACGACGCCGTACGACGCCTCACCGACGCCGGTCTCGCCCATGCCGAATCGACCGGGTCGACCGTCGGCATGATCGCGGCGAGCTTCGTCCGGGCCCTGACCGAGTACGACGCCGGCAACCTCGCCGTCGCCGAGCTCCACTATCGGTCGATGGTCTCCCACCACGACGGCGGCCTGCTGATCCAGACGCTCGGCCATGCCGGGCTGACCGAGACGCTGGTCCGCCAGGGCCGCCTCGAGGAGGCTCGCGAGGTCCTGTCGCGCTTCCCCGACGCACCGCCTCCAGGCACGCCGTCGACGGCCGCGGCCCTCGTGTGGGACGCGAATGCCTCGGTGGCACAGGCGATGGGCGAACACGAGCGCGCGTTGGAGGCGGCGCACGGACTGCACGCACTCCTCGACGACCTGGGCGCGGATTCGCCGACGTGGGTCTGCTGGCGCCCGCTCGCGGTCGAACCGCTGCGCTCCCTCGGCCACATCGACGAGGCACGGGAGCTGGCCCTCGAGCACCTGCATCTCTGCGAGGCAGGCGGTGTCGCGCACCTCACCGGCGAGGCACTCTGCGTGCTCGCCACCGTCGCCGCCGAGCACGACGAGGCCGTCGAGCTCGCCCGTCGGGGCGTGGAGCTGCTCCTTCCGACGGGCAGTCGTTGGCGCACCGGACAGGCGTCGCTGACACTCGGTTCGCTGCTGCGCCGCCGGGGCAACAAGGTCGAAGCACGCGAGCACCTGCATCGCGCGGTCGACATCCTCACCGAGTGCGGTGCCCTGCCGGGTGCGGAATTCGCGCGCGCCGAACTCGCTGCGACCGGCGTACGACTGTCGCGCTCGGACCCCCGCCGGCTCACCCCGAGCGAACGCCGGGTGGCCGAGCTCGCCCTTTCAGGACTGAGCAATCGCGACATCTCCGCGCACCTGCACGTCACCCGCAAGACGGTGGAGACGCACCTGTCAGCGGTCTATCGCAAGCTCGACATCACCCGCCGCGACCAGCTCACGCAGGAACATCTTCACTGACGTGCGCCTTGCGCCGCGGCAGCAGGTGCATCACGAGTACGACGACCGCGCCGATCACCAGGCCGACCACCGCTGAGACGAGCGTGCTGCTCAGCCAGGCGAGCACCGGGCCGAGCACGGGTACGTCGATCGCGTGGCGGACGCTGTGCTCGACATGGTGCAGGGCGTCGTACGGCGCGTGCCAGCCGAGGTCATGCGCGCCCACGACGAGGATGTGCCCGCCCACCCACAGCATCGCGACGGTGCCGATCGCGCCGATCGCGGCCAGCACCCTGGGCATCGCATTCACCATGCCGGTGCCGAAGCGGGCCACAAAGCCGCGGCCGCGTTCGGCAAGAGCGAGGCCCACGTCGTCCATCTTCACCAGCATCCCGACGAAGCCGTAGACGCCGATGGTGAGGGCGATCGCGACCACCACGAGGATGGCGAGGCGCGACCAGAAGCCCTCGTGGGCAACGGAATCGAGCGCGATCACCATGATCTCGGCGGAGAGGATCAGATCGGTACGCACGGCACCCTTGATCACCGCGGCCTCGTCCGGTGCCGCGACGGCCGCCGGCTCATCGTCGTGGCCGCCGTGGAAGCGTTCCCAGATCTTCTCGGCACCCTCGAAGGCCAGGTAGGTGCCGCCGATCATCAGGATCGGCGGCAGCAAGCCGGGCAGGAATTCACTGAGCAGCAAGGCGACCGGCAGGATGATCAGCAGCTTGTTGCGCATCGAGCCGATGGCGATCTGCTTGATGATCGGGAGCTCGCGATGCGCCGCGATCCCCTGGACGTACTGCGGTGTCACGGCGGTGTCGTCCACCACCACCCCCGCGGCCTTCATCGTCGCGCGCCCGGCGGCGGCGCCCACGTCATCGATCGAGGCGGCGGCGAGCTTGGCCAGCGTCGCGACATCGTCCAACAGTCCGAAAAGTCCCGCACTCACTGCTGCTCATCCTCCGATGTCGATGCCGGAATCACCGTCTCCGCGAGATAGTCGCGCAATCTCGGTACGTCGATGGTGAGGGTGCGCCACACCCGGCGCGGGTCGAGGTCGTCGTACTGGTGAGCCGCGAAATTGCGCATGGCGACGATCTCCCGCCAGGGCTGACCGGAGAAGGTCTCGAGCGAGGTCGCCGGTATCCGGTTCACGGCCTCGCCGATGCGGATCAGTCCCATCTCCACGGCCCATTGCGTGCGTACGTCGGCGGCGAAGGAGTCGAGGTCGGATGGGGTGAGGTCGCGCAGCACATCGCAGACGACCAGCGCGCGTTCGGCAGCATCGCGCGTCTTCCGCATCGGACCAGTCACAGGGCAACGGCCTCGTGCAGCACCCGCTCGCGCATGTCTCCGCGCAAGGAGGCCGCGTCGACCACGTCCACGGGGACCTGCAGCAGGTCGGTCAGGGCGATCCGGAGGCCGACCTCGTCGAGCAGGGAGGCATCGTCGGCGAAGTCGACCAGGACGTCCACATCGGAACCCGGCTCGTCATCGCCCCGAGCCACCGAGCCGAAGACGCGCGGCGACGAGGCGTGGTGTGCGGCCACGAGTTCGATGATCAGGCTCCGGTGACGCTCGACCCGTTCGGACGGCCGACCGACCAGCGCTCGCCTGATCCGATCGAGCACCTGGGGACTGGGGCTCCGCCGGCGGTTCTCATAGGCAGAGAGATTGGGCTGGGAGACGTGCGCGGCGCGCGCCAGTTGCGACTGGCTCATCCCCGCCGCGATGCGTGCCGCCCTGATGTCCACCTCTCGAGTCTACCGAAGGGGTTATCGAGGTCGATATGCCACGATCTTCACGTAACCGGGATGGTCACCAGCCGGCGTCCACCGAAGGTGACCACCTCCAGCCGCGCGAGGGCAGGACGACTGATCGCGGTCGCCCCGTCGAAGCTCACGCCGCCCGCGTACGACGCCCGCCACGAGCCGGCGACCTCCCGGTGACCGGACCGGTCGACGACGACGAGTCGGCAGCGTGCCTCCGCCGGCACCCCCCGCATCGTCAGGGCGATCGACGTACCCGAGGCCGTCGTACGCAGCTTCGCCGTCGCGCTGACATGGGTGCCCGCGTCGGTGGCACTGATCGTCAGGTCGCCGCGGCCGGGATCACCCTGACCGAGGCTCAGACCCACGCCGATCGCGATCGCCACGGCGACCGCTGCCGCAAGGCTGGCCCAGCGCCGGCGTCGTACCCGGCGCCGGGCCGCGACCACGGCGAGCGCGCCCTCCAGTGCGGCCGCGGGAACCGACTCCTCGGCCGTCGTCCGGGCCTCGTCGGCGGTCAGCCGGCCGAGCAGACCGGGCATCGGGGCGAGATCGGTCAGTTCGGAGCGGCAGGCGGCACAGTCCTCGAGGTGCGCGGCGACCTCGGCATGTTCGGAGGGCTCCAGCGCACCCAGCACATAGGCGCCGAGCGCGAGTCGCAGATCTGCGTGGTTCACGGGGTGTAGCCCTTCTCCTGGAGCGCGAGGCGCAGGGCCTTCAGCGCGTAGTAGCAACGGGACTTGACCGTCCCGGGTGGTACGCCGAGCGCGCGCGCCGCCTCGTTCACCGAGCGCCCGAGGTAGTAGGTCTCGATCAGGGCCGCGCGATGGTCGGACGAGAGCCGGCGCAGCGCATCCGCGACCTGCCAGGCCTGCAACGCGCGTTCGAGTTCGTCATCCTCCGGGACGAGTTGCAGTGCCGCGTCGGAGGTCTCCGGCGGTCTCGCCTGCCGGGCCCGGTGCGCATCGCGCGCGACATTGGTGAGGACCGTGAAGAGCCACGGGCGCAGCGGCCGGTCGTCGGTGACCAGCTTGCCCGCGTGCTGCCAGGTGCGCACCAGCGTCTCCTGGACCAGGTCCTCCGCACGGACCCGGTCCCCGGCAAGGTGAGTGGCGTAGCCCAGCAACGCGGCTCCGTGCTCGGCGTAGACCGCGCGCATGAAGTCGTCCGTCGCCTCACGGCTGCTCGGACCGGTCACGACGTCCATTGTCGTCGCCGGCGACGGTCACGGCCATCAATAGCCGTAGCCACCGGAGCTCCCCGTCGAACCGGTGCCGGTGGGCGAGGAAGCGCCCGACATGATCGCCGAGCCTGAGCTCGAGACCAGCCACCACAGCCCGCCGCTGGCATTCAGCCCCTGCCCACTGGTCTCACCCGCCTTGGTGTCGGCGATGTAGCGGTACAGCGGATGCCCCGCGAAGGTGAGCTGCTTGCTGCCGTCCTTGCGAGTCGTCGTACCGAGCCTGCCCGCGGCCACCGTGCCCGAGGTCGCGGCCAGCTTCGTACCGGCCGGCACCGGCGGCCACGCTCGCGCGCACCCGCCGTAGCAGGTCGACCGACCTCCGGTGTCGGGTGCGAAGAGATAGACGGCCAGGCCCTGGGCCGTGGTCAGATGCGCGACCGGGATCGCCCCGGTCGTGCCCGATCCCGAACCACCGGGGCTCGATGATCCTCCGGCGCTGCCGCCGCCCGAACTGCCACAACCGCTCGCCACCAGCGCCACCGCAGCGAGTACGCCGGCGAGCGCTCCTGGTCTCATTGCCTCCATACCCCTGACACGGATGCCGCGCCCGCCCGGTTCAACGGGTCGAGTGCTCCGGCGCGTCGGATCTGACGCGCCGGAGCACTCGACTCGACGTCAGGCCCGGCGGCGTCGTACCGTCCAGAGCGCGGCGCCGCCGGTGATCAGCACGACGGCGGCGATCGCCATCAGCACCTGGGTCGGTTCGACGCCGTCGCCGTGCGCCTCCGAGGAGTTCGAGGCGGTCATCCCGAGCAGGCCGACGACCACCGCGGCGATCAGGCAGGCCCACACTCCGAGCCGGCCGGCGACGTCGACGGCGACCCGGCCGGTCAAGACCATGCCGCCGACGAGGACGAGGAGCGGCACGACGTTGTCGACCCATGAGGGAAGCGACTTCCACTGGAGCGCGCCGGCGATGACGACCGAGATCAACACGCTGCTGACCAACAGTCCGATGGTCGTCGCGCTCGCGGCGAGGAGCGCGGGCACGCCGCGGGGCAGTCGTCGGGTGGTCATGGTCCCTCCACGGAGTCGAAGAAGAAGGCGATGTAGCCCGCGGTCATCCGCTGGGCGAAGCGGAAGTTCCCGTCGGCGCCGGCGGGCGGATTCGGCTCGCCGGGTCCGTCTGCCGCGGGCTGGATCGTGTTGATGACGTACGCCGCCGCGTGGTGCGCGCACTCGTCGACCCAGCCGCGGGTGTGCGCGCTCGACCAGTCGTCGCCGCCATGACCGCCGTGCACCCGGAAGTCCGCGGCATAGCGGCCACCGCTGGTGACGGCCACCTGGTCCTGTCGCGCCATCAGCCAGTTCTCGTAGCGCCGGTGATTGGGCACGAACTGGCTCTCGTGCGGCGGCACACAGCCGTCGTCGACCAGGTGGGTGGCCGCGCCGAGGTGATACATCGCGGTCGAGCGATCCCCCGCGCGCCAGGCCCGCACCGCTTCGGCGTACTGCTGCTCGGCCCAGGTCGCCGCGGACGGTCCGGCGATCAGGCCCTTGCCGTGGTGGGTCCACCAATTGAAGAAGTGGTCCGGCATGTACTTCGACTTCAGGCTCCGGTCGGCATCACGGGCGGCGGTCTGCATCCGCCACAGGTAGCTCTCCCGGCGTCTCGTGTCGCCGACCTTCAGGTACGGCGCCGTCGGGTCCGGACTGTCGAGGAAGTCGCTGATCGCGGTACGGCCGTCGTTGCGCAGGATGACATTCGCCTGCTGGATCAGGAAGGCGTGGGTGTCCATCGAGACGATGATGCCGTTGCCGTCGTCGAGCGCCGTGCCGCTGGTCGGCTCACCCACCGTCCAGGCGCCCGCGACCATCGTCGACACCGCCAGTCCTGCTCCCGCCGACCCGAGCGCCAGCAGCCCGGCAAGGGGCCGCCTCCGCACCTGCAAGGCCAGCACGACGGCGATGGGCGCGGCATAGCCGACCAGCACCAGGGTATCGATCACCAGCATCAGCGGGCCGCCCATGACCGCGACCGCCGCCGCCGGCGCGAGCAGCAGCACCGGCAACCGGACCGTGCCCTTCCCCGCTGCCACGACGAACATCGCCGTCGTGACTCCGATCAGCACCTGGCCCGTCGTACCGAGGCTGAACCATTGGGAGAGCCAGAGCGCGAGCGCGATCAGCCCCGCCGCCGCTGCCGCCTCGACGACCTGTCCCCGTATCCGCACGGACCAAGGATAGGCATCCGCGACGTCAGCGCGGTGCCATCCGCAGCGCGCCGTCCAGACGGATGACCTCGCCGTTGAGGTAGTCGTTGCCCACGATCGCGAGCACCAGCTCGGCGAATTCACCCGGATCGCCGAGGCGTTGCGGGAAGGGAACACCGGCAGCGAGGCCGGCCCGGAAGTCCTCCGACACCGTCTCCATCATGGGCGTCAGCATGATTCCCGGGGCGATCGTCATCACCCTGATGCCGTACTGGGCGAGGTCGCGGGCGGCGGGGAGGGTCAGCCCGACCACGCCGCCCTTCGACGAGGCGTAGGCCGCCTGGCCCACCTGGCCGTCGTACGCCGCGACCGAGGCGGTGCAGACGACCACGCCGCGCTGCCCGTGTACGTCGGCCGGGGTCTCGGCGATCCGCTCGGCGGCCAGGGTCAGCACGTTGAACGTGCCGACGAGGTTGACCCCGACGACCCGGGCGTAGCGTTCGAGATCGTGGCCGCCGCGCTTGCCGAGGATCCGCTCGGAGGGCGCGATACCGGCGCAGGTGACGACCGTGCGGAGCGGTTCCGGTCCGGACGCGGCCCGGTCGGCGGCGGCCTTGACGGCCTCGGGTGCGGTCACGTCGACGCCGACGTACTCGACACCGGGGAGGCGACCCGACTCGGCGAGCCCGTCGATCGACGCAGGCAGGTCGAAGGCGTACACGCGTGCGCCCGCTGCGGCGAGCGCGGCGGCGGTTCGAGCGCCGAGTCCGGAGGCTCCTCCGGTCACGATGGCGGCAGTCTTGTTCACGTCCACGGATGGCTCCTGGTGATCGGCCGCTCGGAAGCGGGCATGGTGGTCACACGTCGGTGATTCGCAACCCGGCGTGTGCTCGGTAGCGGCGGTTGACCGAGATGAGATTGGCGGTGAGGGCCTCCACCTGGCGGGCATTGCGCAGTCGACCGCCGTAGATTCCCCGGACTCCGGGGATGACGGCGGCGAGCTCCTGGACCAGATCCGTCGCGTCGCGGTCGTCGCCGAGTACGAGGACGTCGGTGTCGACCGTGGACAGGCTCTCGTCCTCGAGTACGACGGCGGACACGTTGTGGAATGCGCCGACCACCGTCGACGTGGCGAGGATCGCGGCGGCCTGCTGCGCAGCCGAACCCTCCGGGACCTCGAGCGCGTAGGCGCCCTGCTTGTCGAAGCCGAGCGGGTTGACACAGTCCACCACGATCTTCCCGGCGAGCTCGCCGGTTAGCTCGCGCAGCAGGTCGCCGTGCCCCTCCCAGGGAACGGCGACGACCACGATGTCCGCCTCA
>JASLCW010000190.1 GCA_030151765.1 Marmoricola sp. | reverse complement strand
GCCATTGGCGAACCACTGATAACGGAGCGTCGTACCCGCGGTCCACGGTGACGCCGAGGCGGTGAGCCGCTTCCCGACCTTCGCCTTGCCGACGACTCGGGCCTTGCCACTGGTCAGGAGCCCGCGGACGACGGTCACCGCCGTCGTGGTGATGGTCGTCGCGAAGTAGCCGTCGTGTACGCCCGTGACCCTGACAGACAGCGGATGGCCCAGGTCCTTCGCCCCCGGCAGGTACGACGCAGCCGACGCGCCGGCGATGTCCACCCCGTCGCGCAGCCACTGGTAGGTCAGCATCGCCCCCGGGGTCCACACGCCCGTCGCGGTCAGCTTCGAGCCGACGCGGGGAGCACCGGTGATCGCAGCAGTGCCGGTGACCTCCGGCTGGACGCTGAAGCTCGCCGTCGTGACCGCCGTCGTGACATCGGTCCCGCTCGTCCGCACCGCGAAGTCGTAGTCGCCGGGCGCCAGCTCCGTGGCGGCGGTGTAGGGCGAGGAGCATGGCGCGAAACTCGCCGCGTCACCACGAGGCGTCAGGGAGCACTCGTACGTCGCGGCGGCGGCATCGCTGGTCCATTCCCAGGCGGGTGCTCCCGCATGGACCGCCGCGCCGTCGCGCGGGCCCGACTGCCAGGTGAAGCCGGCAGGCGGCTTGTAGGTATAGGTGAAGGTGACCGGGGCGCTGCGGTTCCCCGCCGCGTCGACGCCGGCGAAGCCGTAGCGGTGCGTCCCGCGGTCGTTGAACCTCAGGCCACCGACCCACGAGCTCTTCGTCTGGCCGAAGGAACAGTCGCCATAACTCCCCGGGCCGGCGTCGGGATTCAGCGAACACAACAGCTTCACCGGCTCGCTGGCGCTCACCGAATAGGCGACCGGAAGCGAACTGAAGGTCCCGCCGTCCACCGGAGCGTTCAGCGTCAGGGTCGGCGCAACGGTGTCGACGGTGAAGCTGTGCACCACCGGGTCGCTGGTGTTGCCCTGTGCGTCGACCGCCTCGATGCCGAACTTCTGCGTGCCTTCGAGGGCTCCGAGGATCCAGCCCGGCGGCATGGAGGTCTGGTACGACGGATACCCGCACGCCTGGTACGAACCCGGTCCGGCATCGGGAGTCTGCGAGCACAGGAAATGAACCGGCTCGTTCGCGGTGGCGCCGACCACGAGCTGCGTGTGGTCGTACGCCGCCCCGTCGGCCGGCGAGGCCAGCGTCACGATCGGCGGGTCGGCGTCGACCTCGTAGGTCGCCTCGGTGTAGGCCGTACGACCGAAGGGATCGGTCACGTCGATCCTCAGCACATAGGTGCCCGAGACGGCGGGGAGCTGGAAATTCCAGCGACCGGTGCTCGACTGGAAGGTGAAGGGATCGACGGACACCGGGGCGGAGACGGTCGGCGCCGTACGGCGATACGTGAAGTGCGCATTCGCCGCCGTGATGTCCGGACTGACACTCGCCACCGTGGAGTAGCCGACGTGGGGCGAGAGCGGACTGGTCACCGGATCGCCGGAGCCGCCTGCCACCTGCGTGGACACGATGCCCACATAGGCCGGCGTCGGGTCGACGACCGCGGTCGTCGTACCGCTGAGATAGGGCTCGAAGGGCAGCGTTCGCGAGTCGGTGAAGGGTTCCTTGATCGTGATGGTGAGGCTGCCGTTGCCGCCGAGCGGGGTGAGGTCGTAGGAGAAGGGCTGCCCGGAGTGGCACACCTTCGTCGACGTGCGCGTCGTCCCGTCGACCGAGACGGTGCAGCTCGGCTGCGCGGACGGCTTCAGGCCCGTCGCGGTGGCCGGATACACGGATCGCCAGGTGACGGTCATCTGGCCCGTCGAGTCGTAGACGGCCCTGTCCAGGGCGATGTCGTACATCCCCGGCGCCTCGTCCGCATGTGCTGGCGATGGGATGACCAGCACTCCGGCCAGTGCGGCAACCAGTGCCAGCAGCCGGACGACGAACGAACGCACGACTCCCACGAGCCCCTCCTCAGATGTCTGTCACGGCCATCCTGAGGTCGCCGGGCGGGCGAGACATCAGGGAGCCACCCTGAGGTTTGCTCGGTCAGGCGATCTCGATACCGAGGTACGACGCCAGCAGCGGCGCCAGCTCGTGGAGCTGGTCGGGCGAGACCGTGGCACCGCGGAGATTCTCCAGACCGGTGATCTCGTGCAGGGTCGCGCCGCGGAGATCGACATCGCCCAGCTTGGCCCCGGTGAGCAGCAGGTTGTCGACCTTCGACTCCCCCAGCGCCAACCGGCTCACCGTGGCGCCGCCGAGATCGAGATCGGTGATGGCGCAGTTCGTGAAGCTGATGTCGACGAGTTCCGCGCCTCGGAGGTTCACGTAGCCGAGTCGGCAGTCCGCGAAGTGCACGACGCGGGCGCGCGCGTCGTACATCTCGAGAGCCCCGAAGCGGCAGTTCGCGATCTCGACCTCACGCAGTTCGGTGCGGCTCAGACCGAGCGTGGTCGCCTCGCACCGTTCCAGCCGGGTCTCCCGTAGCCGACTGCCGCGCAGGTCGGCGTCGTCAAGGCGGGCACCCGTCACCGTGCACTCGAGGAGATCGCGATCGGCGAGCCGGTCGCCGCTCAGGTCGAGATCGGCGAAGGCGACGCCGTCGTGCGCTCGGGTGATGACGAAGTCGTTCTCCTCCCCTTCCTCGAGGCTGTCGAAGAGCAGACCGGGCAGCCGTGGGCGCTCAGCCATCGAGGCCGCCGAGCAGTTCCGCCAGATGCACGGCCCGTACGCCGGCGAGATCGTCGAGCTGGGTCTTGCAGGAGAAGCCGTCGGCGAGCACGACCGCCTCCGGATTCGCACGTACGGCGGGGAGCAGCTGGTGTTCCGCGACCGCGACGCTGGTCTCGTAGTGCCCCTTCTCCACACCGAAGTTGCCGGCGAGGCCGCAGCAGCCACCCATCCGCTCGACGGTCGCGCCGGTGCGCGCGAGGAGGGCGGCGTCGGCCTGCCAGCCGAGCACGGAGCTGTGATGGCAATGCGGCTGCGCGATGATCGTCGTACCGGTGAGATCGGGCGGCGCCCAGCCGTCGAGCTCGGCAAGGAACTCAGCGAGCGTACGCATCCCCGCAGCCACCTCAGCTGCTCGCGCACCATCGACAAGCTGCACGGCGTCTTCCCGCAGCGCCGCGAGGCAACTCGGCTCCAGACCGACGACAGGGACACCGCTGGCGACGTACGGGTGCAGCGTCTCGACGGTGCGCGCGACGATGCGACGGGCCGCGTCGAGCTGACCCGTGGTGATCCAGGTCAGCCCACAGCACGCGCGTTCGGTGATGACGCCGACCCGGAGACCGGCCGATTCAAGGAGACGCACGGCCGCGTGGCCGGTGTCGACCGCGAAGGCATCGGTGAAGGAGTCGGCCCACACCCAGACGTCATACGAAGTGGTTCCCATGGGAGCCACTTCGTATGACGTCCGGAAGCGGCGAGCAGAGAAGGTGGGCAGGCTGCGGCGCTGGTCGACACCGGCGGCCGCCTTCGCCATGCGCGCGATCGTCTTGCTGCGCAGGGCCGCATTGGCCAGTTTCGGCGGGGTGAGCCGTGCCCACATCGGCAGCTTGCCGAGGGCGTAGTGACTGCGCGGCCGGAGGCGACGCCGGTACTTCTGGTGCAATACCTCGGACTTGTAGGTGGCCATGTCGATGCCCGTGGGGCAGTCGTGGGCGCAGCCCTTGCAGGAGAGGCACAGGTCGAGGGCCTCGGCGACCGCGTCGTCGTCGTACGAGAGGACACCGTTGACGACGTCCTGCAGCACGCGCGCGCGACCGCGCGTGGAGTCCTTCTCGTCGTGACTGGCGGTGTACGACGGGCACATCACGCCACCACTGCCCGTGTTGTCCGCGCGGCACTTGCCCACACCCGTGCAACGGTGGACCGCGTCGGCGAAGGAGCCGGCGTCATGGGTGAGCCGCAGGAAGGGGCGTTCGGCACGCCGCGCCGCGGCCAGCCGCACGGCGGCGTCCAGCGGATCCGGATCGACGAGTACGCCGGGGTTGAGGATGTTGTCGGGGTCGAGCAGGTGCTTCGCGGCGGCCATCAGCTCGATGGCCTCCGGCGAGTACATCCGGCCGAGCAGTTCGGAGCGGGCCCGACCGTCGCCGTGCTCACCCGACATCGAGCCGCCGTACGAGGCAACGAGATCGGCGGCCTCCTCGACGAAGCGGCGATAGCCGGCGCGGCCGCTCTCGTCGTCGAGCCGGAAGTCGATGCGTACGTGCACGCAGCCGTCGCCGAAGTGTCCGTAGGGAGCACCGTCGAGGCCGTGCTGCTGCAGCAGCCGGTCGAAGTCGCGCAGGTAGGCGCCGAGGCGCTCCGGAGGAACCGCCGCGTCCTCCCAACCGGCCTGTGCCTGACGACTGAGCGAACGGGCCGCGAGGCCGGCGCCGTCCTCGCGGATCCGCCAGAGAGCCGCCTGCGCCGAGGGATCGGTGACGATCTGGTGGCCCACGCCCGCCGTCGCCGCGACGGCCTCGGCCCGCTCGCGAGCCTCCGCCGCGGTCGCACCCGTCACCTCGGCGAAGAGCCAGCCGCGCCCCTCGGGCAGGCCCGGGCGGCCCTTCACCAGATCGGCGATGCGCGCGTCGAGCCCTTCGCAGGCGACGAGATCGTGCGCGAGCACCACGGGTACGGCGTCCGCCGCATCGGCCATCGACGGATAGCCGAGCACCGCCAGTGCCCGGAAGGGTGCATCCTCGACGAGTCTCACCGTGGCATCGAGGACGATGCCCAGGGTGCCCTCGCTGCCGACGAGGAAGCGATCGAAGCGGCGGCCCTTCTCCGGCAGGAGGTGCTCGAAGGAATAGCCGCTGACCTGGCGGCCGAAGCGGCCGAACTCGGTGCGGATCAGGCCGAGGTGCTGATCCACGAGCCCGTCGAGCGCGGACGACGTGGTCACCTTCGTGCCGTCGGCGAGCAGCACGGTCAGGGCCTCGACGTTGTCGACCGTGCGGCCATAGCCGAGCGCCCGCGAACCGCAGGCGTTGTTGCCGATCATGCCGCCGATGGTGCAACGGGTGTGCGTCGACGGATCGGGCCCGAAGCGCAGGCCGAGCGGGGTCGCCTTCGCCTGAAGGCGTGCGTGGACCACGCCGGGTTCGACGACGGCGGTGCGGGCATCCGCGTCGATCGAGCGCACCTTGTTCAGATACTTGCTGGTGTCCAGAACGATGCCCGGACCGATGGCATTGCCGGCGATGGAGGTTCCGGCGCCGCGCATCGTCAGCGGTACACCGTACTCGCGGCCGATCGTGAGCGTCGCTGCGATCTCCTCGGCCGACCGCGGCCGGACGACCACCCGGGGCGGGATCCGATAGATCGAGGCATCGCTGGAGTAGAGCGACTGTGCCAGCGCCGAGTCGTCGACATCGGCGACGCCGGCGCGGACCAAGGCGGCGGCGAGATCGGTGGGCACGCGCACATTGTTCCATTGCGTCGCGATCCTCCCGAGGGCAGACTCGGGCACGGAATTGCCGGCCCACTCGGGGTGGCCGGCGGAGGGAGTCCCTTTTCATGTCCACACGGACCAGCCTTGTCCTCGGATCGCTCCTGGCGATCGCACTCGGATCGTCCGGCACTGTGGTCGCGCCCGCCGCCACGGCGGCATCGCCGTACGGCAGCGCGACGTGGCACGTGGCGCCGTGGTTCCTCCGCGGAGCATGCGACGGCACCCCCACGCCGCCGCTGCCGCCGGAGACACCGGTCGCGACCGACGGGAAGAGCCACACGATCAGTCCCAGCTACACCGGCGAGGCGCATCCGAGCTCCAACACGGCCGACTCGACCAAGGTGACCGCCGCGCAGCGGGTTACCGGATCGCTCGCCGCTGCGGGCGGCAACCCGTCGGCGATCTCGATGGCCTACACCGGCAAGGTCACGATCACCCGGCCGAGCAATTCCTCCTGCACGCCGGGCGGCGGCATCTCCACGACGATGAACTTCACCTTCGCGCTGAGCCAGCCGCGGTGGGTGGACATCGCCGTCACCGGCCGCGGCCGGATCTCGACGGAGGTCGTCATCAACAGCACCGACCAGTCGGTGCTGGTCGACCTCTACAACGACGGGACCAGCGTCCAGAACTCCGGGCGCACCTATCTCCCGGCCGGCAGCTACACGGGCTACATGACCGGAAGCTTCAACTACCAGGCGCCGCAGGGTCCGCTGAGCCATTCGGGCGCGATGACGGCCCGCTTCACCGCTCCCGGCAGCAGGACCTCCGGCCCGTCCGGCAAGGCGAAGCCGTACGTCGCACTCGGGTCGGCCCGGGACTGTGGCCACCACAACCTCGCCGCGAAGGTGACCTCGAACAGGTCCCGGGCGAAGACGATCAAGAAGATCGTGATCACCGTCAACGGCCACAGGGTCAGGACCATCCGCTCGAGCTTCCGCGGCAAGGCTCTTCTCCTCGGCCTCGCCGACGGCAGCCCGGCCACAGTCCGGGCGACCGTCACGACGGTCCAGAAGAAGCACCACGGGAAGGTGCGCAAGACCCGAACGGTCGGCGCGAGCTATCGCGCCTGCAACTGAGCCAATGTGCACGGTTTTCGCTGATTCCAGGTGGCTGCCCCGCCCGTAGCGTCGCGGCCATGCCTAGACGCACCAGTCTCACGTCCGGATCGCTGCTGGCGATCACTCTCGCCGTAGCCGGAACACTGCTCGCCCCCACCGCGGACGCGGACGCGCCGTACACGAACATGCGCTTCACGCCCTACCGCAGTGTGATGCCTGCCAGCCTGAACGGCGGTACCTGCAATCTCGGGGCTCTGGCGAATGCCCCCGCTCAGGGCGTTTTGCCGGCCGACGGTGCGACACACAGCTACGGGCACTCCTATGTCACCACCGTCACCAACAGCGCCGACGCTGCCGACGTCACCCAGGTGGCGATGATGAACCAGGCGACCGCATCGCTCACGTCACAGGGAGGCGACCCGAGCGTCGTCAAAGTGACCTATCAGGGCAGCACCTCGATCAACCGGCAGAAGACACCGTCCCAGTGCGCCGTCGGCGGCTACACCGAAACCGACGTGGCCACCGACCTCAAGCTCACCAAGCCGATGTGGGTCGATGCCCACCTCTCCCTTCGTGGCTTCGGCTACGGCGAAATCGAGGTCGAGGCGAACGACGGCAGCGACTCTCACTACATCGAGTTGCGGGCCTTTGCGGTCGCCGGCGACATGAGCCAGCGTGCCTACCTGCCCGCAGGCAGCTACAACCTCTACTTCGAAGGCGACACCGACCCGTCCAGGGCCGGATCGACCACGTTCTCAAGCGCGGCGAAGGTCTCCTTCACTCCGGCGGGCGCGCGCGACGCCGGCCCGTCAGGCACCGCGAAGCCGTACGTCGCCTACCCCTCCGCCCGCGACTGCAGCGCTCACAACGCAGCCCTCATGCTGACCGGCAACAAGAAGAAGGCCAAGACCATCAAGAAGGTCGTCGTCTCCGTCAACGGTCACAAG